>JAZKCB010000107.1:0-2612 GCA_040388335.1 Pseudomonadota bacterium
CCCGTTCCCTGCGGGTTGTGATCAAAAAGGCCGTGCGCGGCGTTGCAAAGCCTTGATGGGGTCTACCCCATCTGCGTTTTGCGCCTTGCGCACAGCCTTTTTGACTCACAACGCATCTCCTGAAAATGGTGTTAACGGGCCCTAGTGCCAGTGCACCATGGGCAGTCCTGCGACGGGCGAACGAAAGAAGGGTATGCGCGTGCCGAGCAGGCTGCCGATGTAGGCGGTGCGCAGATCGGGCCCGCCGAAGGTGATGCTCGCCATCCACGGCGCGATGGTGCCGTGGGTGCGCTGCATGTCGGCGGCAGTGATGGTGCCGGCTTCCATCCTTTCACGGAACACAGGTGCAGTAGCGGGGTCGCTGTCGTCAAGCAACACGCGCTTGTCGCCCTGCGGTGTGATGGCGATCAGCTGATCGACCATCACCAGCGTGCACCAGAGGTTGCCGAACGCATCGAAGGCAATGCCGTCAGGGTAGCCGCCCAGGTGGCTGGGGCCGTAGACCTCGCGGTCCTTCAACGCCACGCCACCGGGCTGTTCATCGAGACGCATGCGCGAGATGCAGGGGCCGGTGGTCTCGACGATGTAGAGCCACTCCTCTTTCGCGTCCAGCCGTATCTCGTTGGTGAAATAAAACCCGTTGGCCACGACGCGTATCCCCTTTTCGTCCACCACGCAGATAAAGCCGTCACGCACGCGGCTGGCTGCGGCGCTGGTCCATGGGTTCATGCGTGTCGAGACAGTCAACCAGATGCGGTTTCTGGAGTCGCGCAATACAAAATTGACCTTGCCAATCGGCTGGCCGTCGATGCGGTCATGCAGGGTGCGGGTACGGCCGTCGCGTGTCATGACCTCGAGCAGGTCGGTGCCGAAGTTGGAGATCAGGATGTCACCATTGGCGGCAAACGCCAGGCCGTTGGGTAGGGTGCCCTGCGTCAATCGGTCTTCAAATTTTCCGGCTTCGTCTTTCATCGAACCCGCAGCAAACCGGGCATCAGCCGTCTGCCCGATAAAACGCTGTGAGCCATCCGACGCAATGCGCGTGACACCGCCGCGCGCATCCGCTGCCCACAGCGTGCCATCTCGCTCGGCGAGTATGCATTCAGGGCGCTGCAGGTCCTGGCCGATGTAGCCAATCGCTGCGCGGTCAACCGTGAAGCCATCAAGCGGATTGCGTGCTGTCATGGGTGTTGCCATTTCAGAAAGCGTTTTTCAAAAGCGGCGAGCAGCGCGCTGCTGGCAAATCCAATCAGGCCCAGCAACACGATGCCGGCAAACAATTCACTCGCACGGAAGGCGCGCGCAGCCAGCAAAATCGCCTGGCCAAGACCCGGCTGTGAGGCAATCATTTCACCGACGACAGACACGATGAGCGACACCGTGAGCGACAGGCGCATACCGGCCAGGATGTCAGGCAAGGCATTGGGCAGGCCGACCTTCCAGACAAAGGCGCCGCGTGAAAGTTGCAGGCAGCGCGCCACCTCCTGCAGGCGCGGCTCGACAGCGGCAAAGCCATGCACCGTGGCCAGCAGCACTGGCCACATCGCGCCGAAAGCCACCACCGACAGCACCATGTTCGGGTTCAGGCCAAAGATGGAGATGGCCAGCGGCAAGAGCGCCGAGGCCGGCAGCGGCCGCATGAATTCCAGAGTGGGCTGCAGATAGGCGCGTGCATTGGCAGAGATGCCGATCAGCGCACCCAGCGCCACACCGATGAGGGAAGCCAGCAACCAGCCTTCAAACATGCGCGTCAGCGTGGCCCAGCTGAAGGCCAGCAGCTCACCTTCAATCAGGCCGTTCTTCAGGCTGACCCAGGTCGCCTCGGGGGTCGGCAAAAACACCTTGCTGATCCAGCCCGCGTTGCTGGCCACCCACCACAGGGCCATGATGGCCAGAAAGACCAGCACAGAACCGAGCCATGACATCACGCCACTGCCGGGCGGCCGTATCGGTTTGCTGCTGGTCGGCAGAACAGCCGGTGCGCTTGTCACAACCGTACTCATGCCATCACCCCCATGCGACGACCAACCCAGCGCTCCAGCCTGAGCGCTGCAAAGTTGATGAAATAACCGACCACGCCAATCCAGAACAGCCAGGCCAGCATGAGGCCCGGGTCCATGCTTTGCTGCGCAATCATCATGGCGTAACCCATGCCGTTGGGGTTGGCCGCGACTTCGACAGTTACCGCCACCACCAGCGCCACTGACACACCCAGGCGCATGGCCACAAACAGGCGCGGCACGATGGCCGGCAAAATAATCTTGAAGGCACGCTGCGCCGGCGTCAGCCCCAGCACACGGCTGACTTCCAGCAGGCGCGGCTCGACCTGCTGTACGGCCGCCTGCGTCAGGATCATCAGCGGCCAGAAGGAGGCGAACGCGACAATGCAGAACTCCATGCGCAGGCCGAAACCAAACACCAGCATGGACAGCGGTATCAGCGCGACCGAAGGCACAGGCCTGAACACCTCAATTGAAAAGAAGGCCATGCGGGCTGTTCGTTTTGACAGCCCCAGCACAATGCCGGAAGTAATGCCGAGGACTGCGGCGATCAGCAAACCAAGCGCAGCAGCGCCCAGCGTGAAGCCGGTCGCGCCCCAGAGCGAGCCATCG
>JAZKCB010000108.1:0-8806 GCA_040388335.1 Pseudomonadota bacterium
CCCTCAGCCCGCCTTCTGCACTCGATAGGATGCGAGGCGCTAGCGAATCAATAGCGTGCCGGGCCATCTCTGTAAAGGGGTACCCATGGCGGTACTACTTTTTACCTATTAGTATCTTTAGCCGAATTGAGGTAACCTTCCATCCCTTGCCAAGAAGGCGGGACTGGATGAGCGGCGTCAACTGGCGAAGTTTTGCAGCGGCTGCGTTGCCGCTGACCAGCAGGCACCAGGTTTCGCCTTCGATCGGGCCGGCCTTGACGGCGGGCCTCAGGTTTTCGGGAATCAGGGACTGTATGGCCTTGAGACGCTCGCTGGATTCTTTCACCAACTCGGTAAGCCTGCCCAGCGCCGGCGAGTTTTCAACGGCCTGATGGGCTGTGACGGACCGCACAGGTTGCACGGTTCTGGCTGAATAGGAATTTTGGCTCAAATCGGGTTCACAGCAGGGTCAAAGCAGGATCACATAAAAGTGGGTCCGGATGGCCCGGGTTTTAAGAGGGACGACAAGTGCATTTGATTATCACGGATGCGTGGCTGGCCAAGAGCCGTGCGATTTATTTGAGTGGCACCAAGCTGGTGGTGGCCGGGTTTGTCGCCTCGTTCGGCCTCATGGTCGTGGCGGCCGGCCTTTATCACTGGGTGTTTCTCAAGGGTGCGCGAGAGGGCTGGCCCGTCATCGGCGCACTTGTGAAGCTCATGGTCAAGGATGAGTTTGACCAGCGTGACCGCTTCATGCGCGAGAACCTTGACGTGATGGCCAAGCGCCTGGGTGAGATGCAGGCCAAGATGATGCAGCTGGAGGCGCTCGGCGAGCGGGTCTCCGGTCTGGCCGGCGTCAATCCGGGCGAGATCAAGTCCACCATGGGCAGCGGCGGTGCGCTGGTGGGCAGCCGTTCCCTGACCATGGAAGAGCTTCAGGCCACGCTGGCTGACCTGGACAAGCTGACCGACCAGCGCGTGGACCTCATGACCGTCATGGAGTCACGCCTGTTTGACCAGAAGATCAAGAAGCTCATGGTCCCGACCCAGCCGCCCGTCGCAGGCGGCATTCTCGGTTCATCATTTGGCTGGCGGATTGACCCCCTCAACGGCCGCTCGGCCCTGCACACGGGGCTTGATTTCCCTTCCGAGCCTGGTACGCCCATCGTGGCCGCAGCCGGCGGCATCGTTGTCACACAGGAATACCACCCGGCCTACGGCAACATGGTTGAAATCGACCATGGCAACGACCTCATCACGCGTTATGCCCACGCCTCCAGGGTGCTGGTCAAAAAGGGTGACCTGATCAAGCGCGGCCAGAAAATCGCCGAGGTCGGCACCACTGGCCGCTCCACCGGCCCCCATCTTCACTTTGAAGTGCTGGTACAGGGCGTTTTCCAGGATCCGCAGAAATTCCTCACCGCGGGCCGTGACATGCCCGCCACCAAAATCGCTGTTGCAGGCCCTGTCAAACCGCCCGTGCAGGCGGCGCAAATGCCCCGTCCAAAATAAGGTCGCCGTCAGAGCTAAAATGGCAGGTTTGGCGCCCGGTTGAACTTGTCCGGGTTGCCCACATCTGAGCACTGCAGTACCAGTCCGTCTTCAATAAGGGATTCTGGCCGCGTTGCAACCCATGGGGGATGCAGGGCGGCCTCGCATTTATGGCTTCCAACATCCTGACCAAAATTTTCGGCAGCCGCAACGAGCGCCTGCTGAAAACCTATCGCAAAACCATAGAGCGCATCAATGCGCTGGAGACGCAATTCGAAAAGCTCGACGACGACCAGTTGCGGGCCAAAACGGAAGAATTCAAAACACGTCTTGCTGCTGGTGAAACGCTGGACGCCGTATTGCCCGAGGCCTTTGCCGTCGTGCGTGAGGGCAGCAAGCGCGTGATGAAGATGCGCCACTTCGATGTGCAGATGCTGGGCGGCATGTCGCTGCACAACGGCAAGATTTCCGAAATGCGTACCGGTGAAGGCAAGACGCTGACCGCCACGCTGCCGGTCTACCTCAACGCACTGACCGGCAAGGGCGTGCATGTGGTCACCGTCAACGATTACCTGGCCAACCGCGATGCGCGCTGGATGGGCAAGCTCTACAATTTCCTCGGCTTGAGCGTCGGCATCAACCTGCCCAACATGCCGCGCGAGGAAAAGCAGGCTGCCTATCGCTGCGACATCACCTACGGTACCAACAACGAATTCGGCTTTGACTACCTGCGCGACAACATGGTGTACGAGGTTGCAGACCGCGTGCAGCGCGGCCTCAACTATGCCATCGTCGACGAGGTAGATTCGATCCTGATTGACGAAGCGCGCACGCCGCTCATCATCAGCGGCCAGGCCGAAGATCACACCGAGATGTACCTTGCGATGAACAAGGTCGTGCCCCTGCTCACGCGACAGGAAGGCGAAGCCGATCCGCGCACCGGCGAGGGTGTTACCACTCCGGGTGACTTCACGCTCGACGAAAAAACCCACCAGGTCTTCCTGACCGAACAGGGTCATGAAAATGCCGAGCGCATCCTCTCCAATCTCGGCCTGATCCCCGAGGGCTCCACGCTCTACGATCCAGCCAACATTTCGCTGATGCACCACCTGTATGCAGCGCTGCGTGCCAACAACCTGTACCACCGCGACCAGCACTATGTGGTGCAGGCGGGCGAGCAGGGCCCTGAAATCGTCATCGTGGACGAATTCACAGGCCGCCTGATGACGGGCCGCCGCTGGAGCGACGGCCTGCACCAGGCCGTTGAAGCCAAGGAAAACGTGCCCATCCAGGCCGAGAACCAGACGCTTGCCTCCATCACCTTCCAGAACTACTTCCGCCTCTACGCCAAGCTGGCAGGCATGACCGGTACGGCAGATACCGAAGCTTATGAGTTCTCGGAAATTTATGGACTGGAAACCACCGTCATCCCGCCTAACCGCATCAGCAAGCGTGATGACCAGCTGGACCGCGTTTACAAGACCACGCGTGAAAAATACGAAGCGGCCATCAAGGACATTCGCGAGTGTTACGACCGTGGCCAGCCCGTGCTGGTGGGTACCTCGTCCATCGAGAACTCGGAAATCATTGCGCAGCTGCTCGAAAAAGAAAAGCTTCCGCACCAGGTGCTGAACGCCAAGCAGCACGCCCGTGAGGCCGACATCATCGCGCAGGCAGGCCGCCCGAAAATGATCACCATCGCCACCAACATGGCGGGCCGCGGCACCGACATCGTGCTGGGCGGCAACGTTGAGAAACTGATCGAACCGGTTGAGTCCGATGAGTCGCTCGATGCTGCGAAAAAGGAAAGCGAAATCGCCCGCCTGCGCAAGCAGTGGAGTGATGAACACGAGCACGTCAAATCACTCGGCGGCCTGCGCATCATCGCCACCGAGCGTCACGAATCACGCCGAATCGACAATCAGCTGCGCGGCCGTTCGGGTCGGCAGGGCGACCCAGGTTCTTCGCGCTTTTACCTGAGCCTGGATGATCCGCTGATGCGCATCTTTGCAGGCGACCGCGTCAAGGCCATCATGGAGCGGCTGAAGATGCCCGACGGTGAAGCCATCGAGGCCGGCATCGTCACGCGCAGCATCGAGTCTGCACAGCGCAAGGTCGAGGCCCGCAACTTCGACATCCGCAAACAGCTGCTCGAATACGACGATGTCTCCAACGACCAGCGCAAGGTGATCTACCAGCAGCGCAACGACATCATGGATGCGCCCAGCCTGCACGGCCAGATCGCATCGCTGCGCGAAGGCTGCTTCACCGACCTGACGCATCAGTATGTGCCGCCCGAATCAGTCGAAGAGCAGTGGGACATCGCGGGGCTGGAGAAGGTGCTGGCTGAAGACTGGCAGATCAATGTGTCGCTGGGGCAGGAAATCGAAGGCGCCTCAGCCATCACCGACGAAGACATTCTTGAAAAAGTCCTGACGGCCGCCAACACGGCGTTCGACGACAAGGTCGCCCAGATCGGCGAAGAAAACTTCCTGCAGTTCGAACGCATTGTGCTGCTGCAAAGCATCGACACACACTGGCGTGAGCACCTGAGTTCGCTCGACTACCTGCGCCAGGGCATTCACCTGCGCGGCTATGCGCAGAAGCAGCCCAAGCAGGAATACAAGCGTGAGGCCTTCGAGCTCTTCGGCCAGCTGCTCGACAGCGTCAAGAACGAAGTCACCAAGGTGCTGATGACCGTCAAGGTCCAGTCCGGCGAGCAGCTTGAGCAGGCCGCCGAAGAGATGGAAAACCGCGCCGAGAACATCGCCAACGTGACCTATACCGCGCCGACTGAAACCGGCGAAGTCGAAGTCATCATGGATGAAGAGCCCAAACGCCGCGCCCAAGCCATTCCTGGTGAAGAAGTGCCGCGTGTCGGCCGCAATGACCTGTGCCCTTGCGGTTCGGGTAAAAAATACAAGAACTGTCACGGTCAGCTGACCTGATCCGCCGCCCAACTTCCAGCCCTTCAGTTTTCCGGAGTCCAGAGATGCCCGTCAATCTCGTCGCTACACCTGCATCAGATCTTCATCCCGTGCCAGGTGTGCGCTGGGGCATCACGGAGGCCGGCATACGCAAGGCCAACCGCAAGGACCTGGCTGTCCTGCTGCTTGATGAGGGCGCATCGGTAGGTGCCGTGTTCACGCAGAACAGGTTTTGCGCTGCGCCTGTGCAGCTGTGCCGTGAACATCTTGCCCAGAACTTTGGCATACGCGCCATGGTCATCAACACCGGCAACGCCAACGCCGGCACCGGTGAAGACGGCCTGATGCGCGCCAAAGCCAGCTGCATTGCGCTGGCGAAAGACCTGGATCTCGCGCCCGAGCAGATCCTGCCGTTCTCGACTGGCGTCATCATGGAGCCGCTGCCGCACGAGCGCATAGAAGCCGGTCTGCCTGCAGCGATTGCCGATGCAAAGGCAAACAACTGGGCCAACGCCGCAGAAGCCATCATGACCACCGACACGGTAGCCAAGGCTTTTTCGAAGAAGGTGAACATCGGCGGTGCCGAGGTGACCGTCACCGGCATCAGCAAGGGCGCGGGCATGATCCGCCCCAACATGGCGACCATGCTGGGCTTCATGGCCACGGATGCAAACGTGGCGCAGCCGCTCATGGCGCAACTGGCCCGCGAACTCGCAGAAGGCTCGTTCAACCGCGTGACGGTCGATGGCGACACCTCCACCAACGACTCCTTTGTGGTGATCGCCACCAACAAGGCCAAACACACGCCCATCACCTCGCTGGACAGCGCAGAGGGCAAGGCCCTGCGCGCCGCCATGCTCGACATCGCCCGCAAGCTGGCGCAGGCCATCGTGCGCGACGGCGAAGGTGCGACCAAGTTCATCAGCGTGGTTATCGAGGGTGGCAAGACTGGTGAAGAGTGCCGCAAGGTGGCCTATGCCATCGCCCATTCGCCGCTCGTCAAGACCGCATTCTTCGCCAGCGACCCCAACCTTGGCCGCATCCTGGCTGCTGTCGGTTATGCCGGCATTGATGATCTCGACCAGACAAAAATAGATTTGTACCTGGACGATGTGCTGGTCGCCAAAGACGGTGGCCGTCATCCCGGCTACGTCGAAGCAGACGGCCAGCGCGTGATGAAACAAAGCGAGATTACCGTGCGTGTGGTGCTGGGCCGCGGCGATGCGACGGACACGGTGTGGACATGCGACTTCTCGTACGAGTACGTCAAGATTAACGCCGACTATAGAAGTTAAGAATAAAAATGAACGAGCAGTTTGAGAGATTGATCACGCGTTTCGATTCGCTGATCACGCGCATCGAATCCATACTCCCGCAGCCGCTCACGGCACCCGACTGGACGGCCTCTGTGGCCTACCGCTACCGCAAGCGCAGCTCCGGCCATGGGTCGCTGGAGCCAGTGCGCCACATCGGCAACATGAGTCTCGGCGACCTCAAGGAAATCGAAGACCAGAAAGAAAAAATACGCCGCAACACCGAGCAGTTCGTCAACGGCAAACCGGCCAACAACGTGCTGCTGACCGGCGCGCGAGGCACCGGCAAGTCTTCATTGATCAAGGCCTGCCTGAATGAATATTCATCCAAAGGTCTGCGCCTGATTGAAGTCGACAAGACTGACCTGACCGACCTGCCGGACATCGTCGATGTGGTCTCGGGCCTGCCTGAAAAATTCATCGTCTTTTGTGATGACCTGAGTTTTGAAGAAGGCGAGCCCGGCTACAAGGCGCTCAAATCCATTCTTGATGGCTCGGTGGCTGCATCCACGCCCAATGTGCTGATCTACGCGACCAGCAACCGCCGCCACCTGCTGCCTGAATACATGACGGAGAACCTCACCTACACGCACAGCGAAGATGGTGAAGTGCACCCCGGTGAAGTGGTTGAAGAAAAGATTTCGCTGTCCGAGCGCTTTGGCCTGTGGGTGAGTTTTTACCCCTTCAGCCAGGACGAATACCTGACCATCGTCACGCAGTGGCTGTCATCTTTCAACGTGCCAGAAAGCGCCATGGCGGCTGCGCGTCCTGAGTCGCTGGTCTGGGCACTTGAGCGCGGCTCACGCAGCGGCCGTGTGGCCTACCAGTTTGCGCGTGACTACGCAGGCCGTGACATGTCCGCCAGGCCGGCGATCACACCGGTTGCCGATTACCGCGCGCGTGACGCTTCGGAAAAATCCCAGGACTACTGAAGTGGCAGTATTGGTGGCACACGGCGACAGGCCGCGTGAAGGCGTGGAGCCCGGCCAGGACCGCAAGGTGGTTGACGTCGCTGTCGGCGTGCTGTTGCGCCCCAATGGCGATTTCCTGCTGACCTCACGCCCCGCGGGCAAGGTGTATGAGGGTTACTGGGAATTCCCCGGCGGCAAGCTGGAGGCCGGCGAGACCGTCGAGCAGGCGCTGCGCCGTGAGCTGCATGAAGAAATCGGCATCACCATCGCCGCGGTGCATGACTGGAAAATCGAGATGGTCGATTACCCGCACGCCCTGGTCAAACTGCATTTCTGCAAGGTCTTCGAGTGGTCAGGCGAATTGCAGATGCGTGAAGGGCAAGCCTTTGCCTGGCAAACGCTGCCAGTGAAGGTGCAGCCGGTTTTGCCGGGTGCCATTCCTGTGCTGGACTGGTTTGCTCAAGAGCGCGGTTTCGCCGGCGCCACACAAGCCTGATTTTTTGCCGTTTGTCAGCAGAGGCTGATTGCGCCGGGCATGACCAGTGCAGAAGATGCGTCATGCCCGGCGCCAGAATCAGACACACGGCAGCTGTCGGGTGTGGGTCTGAAGGATGCAGCGCTCATCGCGGCTTCTGTGAGGGGACCACAGCATGGAAATTTCCTGCTGGGGCGCTCCGGATGAGCATTCGGTTGCTATATATTTTGTAGCTTCTCACGCCCGTATCTATTGGTCCGAAGGCCGATTTGATGCCTGAAAATGGCCTTTTTTCGGCCATTTTCGGGTTTTTCAGGGCCACAAAACCCGTAGTGGACCCAAAATGTTAATACCCATATTAACTTTCGACCATTTTTTAACGTATACGTTAAAAAATGAGCTTCAGCAGGCCCGCCAGCTTCCTAAGCCTTGAATTCCCAGTTCGCGCTCGCGCCCAGCACGGCATTTGGGTAGGGAGCCTTGCCGCGTGAGCCGTTGTAGCGGCCCAGACCCATGAAGAGGTCCCCCTTTTCCCGGTCCAGGTAGTGGCGCAGGATGACGCAGCCAAAACGCAGGTTGGTCTGCATGTGGAACAGCTTGCTCGCGTCGCCATCGCCGATCACCCGCGTCCAGAAGGGCATGACCTGCATGTAGCCGCGCGCGCCGACGGGGCTGACGGCGAATTTGCGGAAGTTGCTTTCGACCTGGATCAGGCCCAGCACCAGCGTGGTGTCCAGCCCGGCGCGTTTGCTTTCGTACCAGACGGTCTGCAGAAACTCCTTGCGGATCTGCCACTCGGGCTTTTTCTTCTTGAGGCGATCACTCATCGCGCCCAGCCAGCGCAGGTAAGCCAGGCGGCTTTCGGTGTCCTTGAAGATGGGCTCAGGCGGCGCCTGGTTGGCGATGGCGGCGCTGAGCGCATTGCGTACGGCGTCTGCCAGAGGTTCTTCGATTTGCCCGCCGGCATGCGCCTGTTGCGATAGCAGCAGGGAGCCCAGCCATGCAGACGAGGTCAGCAGGCAAGCCCTTCTTGTCTGCGGCCCGCTGCTGGTGTCTTGCGCGTGGTCTGGCTGCATGGGCGTCGCAGGAGACTAGATGCCGAGCTTTGCCTTGAGGAAATCAAACGCTCCGGCCGCATCGATTTTGGTCGACTCGGTATCACGCCTGTGCTGGTATTCGAGCTGGCCTTCTTTCAGCGCGCGGTCGCCAATCGTCACGCGGTGCGGCACGCCAATCAGTTCCCAGTCGGCAAACATGGCGCCGGGACGCTCGTTGCGGTCGTCCAGCATCACGTCGACGCCGGCGGCGATCAGCTCTGCGTAGAGCTTGTCCGATGCAGCCTTGACCTCGGGGAAGCGGTCAGGGCTGATGGGGCAGAGCACGAGGGTGAAGGGCGCAATCGCGTCGGGCCAGATGATGCCCTTGGCGTCGTGGTTCTGCTCAATGGCAGCGGCCGGCAGGCGCGTGATGCCGATGCCGTAGCAGCCCATCTCCAGAAACTGCGGCTTGCCGTTTTCACCGAGAAAGGTGGCGTTCATCGCTTTGGAGTACTTGGTGCCGAGATAGAACACATGGCCCACCTCGATACCGCGCTCGATGGCCAGCGGGCCCTTGCCATCGGGTGAAGGGTCGCCTGCAACGACGTTGCGCAGGTCGGCCACCAGTTCGGGCTCGGGCAGGTCGCGACCCCAGTTGACGCCGGTGGTGTGA
>JAZKCB010000109.1:0-28643 GCA_040388335.1 Pseudomonadota bacterium
GAAAAAAGGCGGCAAGTTTGAAGACATCGCCAAGAAGCAGTCCAAGGACCCCGGCTCAGGCGCCAACGGCGGTGACCTCGACTGGGCCAACCCCGGCAGCTATGTGCCAGAGTTCTCTGAAGCCATGCTCAAGCTGAACAAGGGCCAGATGACGGAAACCCCGGTCAAGACCCAGTTCGGTTACCACATCATCCGCGTGGACGACATCCGCAACGCCCAGATCCCGCCGTTTGAAGAACTCAAGCCACAGATCGCCCAGCAGATGGAGCAACAGCGCCTGGCTGGTTTCCAGCAGGAACTGCGCGAGAAGGCCAAAGTCGAATAAGCAGGCTTTCGAGCATCAAAAAACGCGGCCTGGTGCCGCGTTTTTTTGTTTCTGGACCCGCGTGAGGTACGAGAGTCGAAGTCTCAATTGCTATTTTTTCGATAGCTGCTCACGCCCATATCTATTGGCCCAGGAGCTTATTTGATGCCTGAAAATAGCCTTTTTGGACTCAAATGTTAAGTTGCGGCTTAACATTTGGCAAATTTGATCGCGAAAACGGTGATTTGTTAACCTGCAACTTAACATTTGAACTGATTTTAGTTACAAAATCAGGCTTCAGACCAATGAATACGGGCGTGAGAAGCTACGAAATCAATAGCATCTACTCATGACCCAAATGACGCTTTACCCCACCCAGTGCCGCGCGTTGTGCCACAGCTGCATCCACGGGCTGTGCTCGCTGGCGTCCAGCGGGGTCCAGCTCATCTGGATGTTGCGGAAGACGCGCTCTGGGTGCGGCATCATGGCCGTGAAGCGGCCGTCCGCCGTGGTCACTGCCGTCAGGCCGCCCGGGCTGCCGTTGGGATTGGCCGGGTAGCTTTGCGCTGGCTGGCCGTGGTTGTCGACAAAACGCATCGCAGCGATGGCAGTCGCGGGGTCACCGCGGCCGCCCTGCTGCTTCTCGAAATTGGCAAAACCCTCACCGTGCGACACGACGATGGGCAGGCGGCTGCCAGCCATCCCGTGGAGGAAGAGGCTGGGTGAATCAAGGACCTCGACCTGGCTCAGGCGGGCCTCGAAACGCTCGCTGCGGTTGGTCGTGAAGCGCGGCCAGGCGTCCGCGCCCGGAATGATGAGCGCCAGTTCGGCAAACATCTGGCAGCCGTTGCAGACGCCCAGGCCGAAAGTGTCCTGCCGCCCGAAGAAGGCCTTGAACTGCGTGGAAAGCACCTCGTTGAACAAAATCGAGCGCGCCCAGCCTATGCCGGCACCCAGGGTGTCGCCGTAGCTGAAACCGCCGCAGGCGACCACACCCTTGAAGTCGGCCAGCTGTACGCGGCCGGTCTGCAGGTCGGTCATGTGCACATCAATCGCCTCGAACCCGGCGGCGGTGAAAGCATAGGCCATCTCGACATGGGAGTTGACGCCCTGCTCCCGCAGCACGGCCACGCGGGGACGCGACAGGTTCAGCGCGGGAGCCTGCGGCACCTTGGTGGGCTCAAACGTCAGATGAACATTGAGGCCGGGGTTGGCCGGGTCGCCCACCGCAGCGTGTTCGGCATCGGCGCCTTGCGGGTTGTCGCGCTGCTGGCAGATCTTCCAGCTGACCGAGTCCCAGACCTGATGCAGGTCCTGCAGACTGGCCTTGAAAACGGCTTTGGTATCGCGCCAGACCTGCACTTCGCCCTTGCCCACCTCCAGCGATGCATGCTGCGGCCGGGTTTTGCCGATGAAGTGGCTGTACTTCGACAAACCATGCTCACGCAACACTTGCATGACCTCATTACGGATGTCGGTTCGCACCTGGATGACGGCGCCCAGCTCTTCATTGAACAGCGCCTTGAGCGTGAGCTCTTCGCGTCGAGCGCCGACCTGCGATGCCCAGTTCTTGCTGTCGCCGCTGTCCATGCGGCTGTCGCTGATGCCGTCACCCTCGATCAGCAGCATGTCGATGTTGAGCGAGACGCCCACGTTGCCGGCAAAGGCCATTTCACATGCGGTGGCCAGCAGGCCGCCATCGCTACGGTCGTGGTAGGCCAGAATGTGGCCCTTCGCGCGCAAGGCGTTGATGGCGTTCACAAGGTTGACAAGGTCTTTGGCGTCGTCCAGATCGGGCACAGCGCCGTCTTCATTGCCCAGCGTTTGCGCCAGGATGGAGCCGCCCATGCGGTTCTGGCCCCTGCCCAGGTCGATCAGCACCAGCGTGGTATCGGCTTCCTCGGCATTGAGTTGCGGTGTCAGCGTACCGCGTACATCGGCCAGCGTGGCGAAAGCGCTGACGATCAGGGACACGGGTGAGGTCACCTTTTTGGCCGCGCTGTCGTCCTTCCAGACGGTACGCATGGACAGCGAATCCTTGCCGACGGGAATCGACACACCGAGTGCCGGGCAGAGCTCCATGCCGACCGCCTTGACGGTTTCATACAGCGCGGCGTCCTGTCCAGGCTCGCCGCAAGCTGCCATCCAGTTCGCCGAAAGCTTGGCGCGCGGCAGTTCAATCGGTGCAGCCAGCAGGTTGGTGATGGCCTCTGCCACCGCCATGCGGCCCGATGCGGCAGCATTGACCACGGCCAGCGGCGTACGTTCGCCCATGCTCATCGCCTCGCCGGCAAAACCCTTGAAGTCGGCCAGCGTGACGGCGCAATCGGCCACCGGCACCTGCCAGGGGCCGACCATCTGGTCGCGGTGGGTCAGGCCACCCACGGCGCGGTCGCCAATGGTGATGAGAAAGCGCTTGGAGGCGACTGTCGGGTGACTGAGTACCGCAATCACACTCTTTTGCAAGTCGACGCCGGTCAGGTCTATCGGCTTTATGACGGGAGTGACCGTTTTCACATCCCTGTGCATCTTGGGAGGCTTTCCCAGCAGCACGTTCATCGGCATATCTACAGGTGCAGCAGCATCGTTATCGGAAAGGACCAGTTGCTTTTCTTCAGTCGCCCTGCCAATCACGGCAAAGGGGCAACGCTCACGCTCACAAAATGCCCGAAACTGCGCCAGCGACTCGGGCGCAATCGCCATGACGTAGCGTTCCTGGCTCTCATTGCTCCAGATTTCTTTCGGTGACAGGCCGCTTTCTTCAAGCTGTACCGCGCGTAAATCAAAACGTGCGCCCCGCCCGGCGTCATTGACCAGTTCCGGAAAGGCATTCGACAAACCGCCCGCGCCCACGTCGTGGATGGCCAGGATGGGGTTGGCCGCGCCCAGTTGCGCGCAGCGGTTGATGACCTCCTGCGCCCGGCGTTCGATTTCGGGGTTGCCGCGCTGCACCGAGTCAAAGTCAAGGCTGGCCGCATTGGTACCCGACGCCATGGAACTGGCCGCGCTGCCGCCCATGCCGATGCGCATGCCGGGGCCGCCAAGCTGGATCAGCAGTGTGCCGGCAGGGAAAAGGATCTTCTTTGTCAGGTCGGCGTCTATGGTGCCGACACCGCCCGCAATCATGATGGGCTTGTGATAACCCCAGCGCTGACCGCCCACGGTCTGCTCGTATTCGCGGAAGTAACCGGCCAGGTTGGGCCGGCCGAATTCGTTGTTGAAAGCAGCGCCACCAAGTGGACCTTCGGTCATGATCTGCAGCGGGCTGGCGATGTGTTCGGGCTTGCCGTAGTCGCCGTCAAACAGCCTGGAGACCGTGAAGCCCGTCAGGCCTGCCTTGGGTCTGGAGCCACGACCGGTGGCACCCTCGTCGCGAATCTCGCCGCCTGCGCCGGTGGATGCGCCAGGAAAAGGTGAAATCGCCGTCGGGTGGTTGTGCGTCTCAACCTTCATCAGCACGTGCATGAGCTTATCGTCGGTCGCGCCATAGGCCTGCAGGCCGCCCTTTTCTGCCGCGTGAAAGTACTCGACTTTGGTGCCTTCCATGATGGACGCATTGTCTGAATACGCCACCACCGTGTGCTGGGGGTTGAGCTTTTCGGTGTTGCGGATCATGCCGAACAGGCTGTTGTCCTGCGGTACGCCGTCAATCGTGAAGTCTGCGTTGAAAATCTTGTGGCGGCAATGCTCGCTGTTGGCCTGGGCAAACATCATCAGCTCGACGTCGGTCGGGTTGCGCTGAAGCTGGGTGAAGGCATTGACCAGGTAGTCGATTTCATCCACAGCAAGGGCCAGGCCGAATTCGCTGTTGGCGGCTTCCAGTGCGGCCTTTCCACCTGTGAGCACGTCAATCGTCTGCAGCGGCGCGGCCCGCAGTTCGGTGAACAAGCCGGCGGCTTCGGCACGGTCAGACATCACGCTCTCGGTCATGCGGTCATGCAGCAGCGCGGCGATCTGCTGGCGCTGTTCGTCGTTGATGACCGGTTTGCCCAGCAACTGCGACTTGAAGGAGAGGTGGAACTCCGTGATGCGCTCGATGCGGCGCACAGCCAGGCCGCAGTTGCGGGCAATGTCGGTCGCCTTGGACGCCCAGGGCGAGACGGTGCCAAAACGTGGCGTGACCACAAAAATCGAGCCGACGACCGAACTTGCCGCAGGAGCGGGCGCCGGTTCTCCATAGTTCAGCAAGGCCGCCAGCCGCGTTTTTTCAGCCTCCGAAGGGGGCGTATCGGTCGCGACAAGGTGGACAAAGCGGGCCTGGATGCCGTTGATCTTGTCGTGTATGGCTTGCAGGCGGGGAAGGAGTTGCTGAACGCGAAAGTCGCTCAGCGCATTGATGCCCGCAGGCACGCCCTCAAAAGTCGTCAGGTGCAGGGTCACGGTAGCGGTGGCCTTGATGTTGTGGCGGTCAGCGTGAAAGCTGATCTGCAGGGTTGGCGCACCAGGGCCGTCCAGGTGCGCGTTAACCCTGAATTTTACCAGCCAGTATTTGCACCGTTTTGGGTCGATTTTGAGTGGATATCAGGTAAATGCGCAATCCATCCAGGGGTGGCGTGGAGTGGGATAATCGCAGCATGAGTATTACGTACAAAAACGCCGAAGAAATCGAAGGCATGCGGGTCGCCTGCAGGCTGGCTTCCGAGGTGCTGGATTACCTGACGCCGTTTGTCAAAATCGGCGTGACCACCCGCGAAATCGACAAGCTGGCCAATGACTACATGGTCAATGTGCAGGGCACGGTTTCTGCCACGCTGGGTTACCAGCCACCAGGCTACCCACCTTACCCGGCTTCACTGTGCACATCGCTGAACCATGTGGTCTGCCACGGCATACCGAACGACAAGCCCTTGAAGAAAGGCGACATCATGAACATTGATGTCACCGTCATCACCAAAGACGGCTGGTTCGGCGACAACAGCCGCATGTACATGATTGGCGATGTCTCGATTGCTGCCAAACGCCTGTGCCGCGTCACCTTTGAAGCCATGTGGCACGGGATCATGCGCGTCAAGCCGGGTGTGCGCCTGGGCGATATCGGTTTTGCAATCCAGACCTATGCCGAAAGCCAGGGTTTCACCATCGTGCGCGAGTTTTGCGGTCACGGCATCGGGAAGAAATTTCATGAAGAGCCACAGGTGCTGCATTACGGCCGCCCCGGCACGCTTGAAGAACTCAAGCCGGGCATGACCTTTACCATTGAGCCCATGATCAACGCGGGCAAGCGCGACATCAAGGACGGCCCGGAAAAAGACGGCTGGACCATCGTCACGCGCGACCATTCGCTGTCTGCCCAGTGGGAACACACCATCCTGGTGACCGAAACCGGCTACGAGGTATTGACCCTGTCCGCCGGCAGCCCCGAGACACCGTCTTTCGTGTCGCAGGCGCAGGTTGCCCAGGCTGTCAGCGCCTGATGCACTTGCGGGCGGGCAAAGTCAAGCCATGACGCATCTGGCCAAGGTGCGTGAGGACTATCGCGCCGGCAAAATTGCACTGTTTGAATCCCTTGCGGCCAGCGGTTCATCCACGCGCGGCATTCACGGGCTGCTGCAAAAACTGGCCAAACACACCGACGCGACGCTGCAGATACTCTGGCAGATCGCGGACTTCCCGGCGTCGGCCTGTCTAGTCGCCGCAGGCGGTTTTGGCCGCGGCGAGCTGTTTCCGCATTCCGATGTCGACGTCTTGCTGCTGCTGCCCGACGGCACCAGAGCCGAAGACGATCCCGTACTGAAAGCCAAAATCGAGAGTTTCATCAGCAGTTGCTGGGACAGCGGTCTTGAAATCGGCTCCAGCGTGCGAACGGTTGCCGACTGTGCAGAAGAAGCGGCCAAAGACGTTACCGTCCAGACCTCTCTCCTGGAGGCGCGCCTGATCGCCGGGCAGAAAAAGAACTTCAACCGGCTGTGCCAAAAGCTCGATGCACTGATGGACCCGAAGGCGTTTTTTGTCGCCAAGACGCTGGAGATGCGCCAGCGCCACAACAAGTTTGAAAACACGCCCTACTCGCTCGAACCCAACTGCAAGGAGTCGCCCGGAGGCCTGCGGGATTTGCAGGTGGTGCTGTGGGTGGCGCGTGCCGCGGGTCTTGGCAAATCATGGGATGAACTGGCACGCAGCGGACTGGCCACGGCTTTTGAAGTACGCCAGATCAAGACCAACGAGGCCCTTCTCAGCCTGATTCGCGCACGCCTGCATGTGATTTCAGGCCGCCGTGAAGACCGGCTGGTGTTTGACCTTCAGACCGCAGTGGCCGAATCGTTTGGTTATTCCGCACAAGCCGACGATGGCAGCAAATTGCCACGCCGGGCCAGTGAAGCGCTGATGAAACGCTACTACTGGGCAGCCAAGGCCGTGACCCAGCTCAACCAGATTCTGCTGCTCAATATTGAAGAGCGGCTCAACCCCAGCAACTACCCGCCCCGCGTGATCAACGAGCGCTTTCTTGACAAGGCCGGCATGCTGGAGGTTGCCAGTGATGACCTCTATGTGCGTGAGCCGCACGCGATTCTGGAAACATTCCTTCTTTTTGAAACCGATGTCGGCATCAAGGGCCTGTCGGCACGCACGCTACGCGCGCTCTACAACGCACGCGGCGTGATGACGGCGAAATTCCGCAGCGACCCGGTCAACCGCAACACATTCAGGCAGATATTGCAGCAGCCCGAAGGCATCACTCATGCCATGCGGCTGATGAACCAGACCTCGGTGCTGGGGCGCTATCTGTGGATTTTCCGCAAGATCGTCGGGCAGATGCAGCATGACCTGTTCCACGTCTACACGGTGGACCAGCACATCCTGATGGTGCTGCGTAATGTGCGGCGCTTTTTCATGGCCGAGCACTCGCACGAATACCCCATGTGCTCGCAACTGGCAGCCGGCTGGGACAAGCCCTGGATTTTGTACATCGCTGCGCTGTTCCACGACATCGCCAAGGGCCGCGGCGGCGACCATTCCGAACTGGGCTGCAAGGACGTCCGCACGTTCTGCCGCCAGCATGGCATCGCCGCTGAAGACGCCAAACTGGCCGAATTCCTGGTCGGTGAACACCTGACCATGAGCCGCATCGCGCAGAAGGAAGACCTGAGCGATCCGGAAGTCATCGCCGCCTTTGCAAAGCGCGTGGGCAACGAACGTTACCTGACTGCCCTTTACCTGCTGACAGTGGCCGACATTCGAGGCACCAGCCCGAAAGTCTGGAATGCGTGGAAGGGCAAGCTGCTCGAAGACCTGTACCGCTACACCCTGCGTGTTCTGGGCGGCCGTGCGCCGGATGCAGATGCGGAAGTCGAATCGCGCAAGCGCGAGGCCCTGACGACGCTGGCCTTGCACGCAGAGCCGTTCGAGGCACACAAGGCCTTGTGGGACTCGCTGGACGTCAGCTATTTCATGCGGCACGATGCGTCCGACATTGCCTGGCACGCCCGCCAGCTTTCACGCCATGTGGGCAAGGCCAAAGCCATTGTTCGTGCGCGACGATCATCGGCAGGTGAAGGCATGCAGGTGCTGGTTTACACACCCGATGCACCGGATCTTTTTGCGCGCATTTGCGGTTATTTTGATCAGGCCGGTTTCAGCATTCTGGATGCCAAGGTACACACCGCCAAGAACGGCTACGCGCTCGATACGTTCCAGGTGGTCAACCCCGACCTGGGTGATCACTACCGCGAACTGGCTGCCATGGTTGAGGCCGACCTTGACCGCACCATAGAAACGCCCGGCCCGCTGCCAGCACCAGGCAAAGGCAGGATTTCACGCCGCGTCAAGAGCTTTCCTATCGCACCGCGTGTTGACTTGCGGCCTGATGAAAAGGCCCAGCGCTGGCTGCTCAGTGTGTCGGCCAGTGACCGTGTGGGCCTGCTGTACCTCATCGCCCGCGTGCTGGCCAAGCACCGCATCAACCTGCAGCTCGCCAAGGTCACGACCCTGGGTGAACGTGTGGAAGATACTTTTTTGATTGATGGTCCCGAACTGCAGCACAACAAGGCGCAGATCGCGATTGAAACCGAACTGCTGCAGGCGCTGAACGCCTGAGCCTTCAGACGGGCGCGGCGCCCTCGCTGACAGTTTGACCTGGCTTCAGATAACGCAGCACCCTGCCCTTGTACGCCCCGCCCTCCGGCAACACCGAGATGCGCATCTCGGTATGGGAATAGCCCAGCACCTGCATCTTCCGGTTGAAGCTGGTCCGGTTGCCGCGGTCCGGGTCCACGATCAGTACTTCAGCGCCAGGATTCGTGTGCAGGTTGATGAACTGCGACAGCGCTTGCGGCTGGTCACGGTCATAGAGTACGTCACTCCCAATGATGAGGTCAAAGCGGGTCAGCAGGGGGTTATCGCGCGACCAGTTACCGGTCTGGTATTTCATCGCAGGCAGGTGGTTCAGCTTGAGGTTTTCAAGAAGGAATGCCGCCGTCAGAGGGTGGCAGTCACTGGCGGTGATATTGCCGCCACGCCGGTGTATGACCAGGCTGGCCAGCGCCAGCCCGCAACCCAGCTCAAGAATGCGCTTGCCCCCCAGCTCATAGGTCTGCATGACATTGGCCAGCACATGGCCAGAGGGCCAGAGCATTCCAAACAGCGGCCATGCGGCAGAGGAGATGCCCTGTGATTCAGCGTCTCCGTCAGGATCATGAAATTGCTGGCGATCAAGCAAGGAACGTATCTGCAGGTCGGCACCGCTGCCGCTGACCGTTTCAAACTTGAGTTTGTAGGGAAAGGTTTCTGCTGTGGGCAAGGCTGCCTGCGCAGGTAGCGGTGGAAGGGGTGACATGCGGAATCCTCCAGCGCATCACACGCCAATCTGACAAAAGAAAAGAGCCACGGGCAGTGTACGCTCGTGGCTCTTTCTTTACGGATCCACCAATGGCGGTGTTGCCCTTCGCCTTAACTGCCCAGCGATGCGGCAATCCTGTCGATACCGACCTGTGCGCAGGCGGCATCTTTCTCACCGCCAGGTGCACCGGAAATCCCGACGGCGCCGACCAGCTCTTTACCGGCAAAAATAGGCAGGCCGCCTTCTATGGTGGTGATTTTTTCAAGCTGCATGAAACCGCCAAGGTTGGGCTGCGGGCGCTTGGCCATCTCGGCACTGGGGGCTCGTGTGGTGAAGGCCGTGTAGGCCTTGCGCAGGCTGTTTTCAATCGTGTGCGGGTTCACACCGTCGTCGCTCAGGACAACGGCCGTGCGGGCATGGCGATTGAGCACGGTGATGCTGACCTTGTAACCATCAGCCCGGCAGCGTTCGAGGGCTGCACTGGCAAGCGTCATCGCGGAGGTCAATGAAATACTGCGTTCACTGATGAGGCCAGGCGCACCCTGTGCCATGGCCGTACCCGCAGCAAGGCATGCCGCCACCATCAAGATATTTTTTGTCCTGCGCATGGTTGTCTCCGTTGTTGGAAGTGGTTGTGTGTAGCGCAGTGTAGAGCCAGGCGGACCCGGCGTCCATGAGAGCAAAACCTCAAGCCGACAGGAAATGCCCGGGTGTTGAAGCGCCGCTTGCGCCTTCTGCCAGAGGCAGGGATTCGTCCCACAGGCGGGCGATGTAGCGGCCTCCGGTTTTGCCGTTCGACGCATCCGAGCAGAGCCAGCCTATGCCGCGCCGCATGATGGCGGCCGGCAAGAGATTGCCGTCGGCACCGCGCTTGTTCTCACTCGGCGGCAACAAATCCGTATCCGCAGCACCACCAGGCAGGTAGACATTGACGTCAACACCTTTGCCTTCAAGGTCTTGCGACCAGGACTTTGACATGGCCTCCATGGCAGCCTTGGAAGGACCGTAAGGCGAATAGCCCTTGCGCACCATGGTCGGGTCGCTGGTCGAAATATTGATGACCTTGCCAAAACCTTTGGAGATCATGTAGGGCACGCAAACCCGGCTCATGTTGAACACACCATTGACATTGGTGCCGATGATGCTGCTCCAGTGCTGCGGCTCTATCTCCCAGAACGCCACCGGTTTGGTGTTGAAGGTCTCGCTGATGAGGCGCATGCCCTGCCCTGCGTTGTTGACCAGCACATGCAGGTCGCCAAACTTTTCGAGCGTGAACTTCAGCACGCTTTCGCAGGCAGCAAAGTTGCTGACATCTGCAGCAATGCCGAACATGCTGCCAGGCCCGGCAATCCCGGTGCCCATGGCAAGGGTCTCACGCATGGCCCCGGATTCAGAAGCACCGGTGACGACCACTTTGGCCCCCAGGGCTGCAAGCTCCAGGGCCATCTCGCGACCCAGACCGCGCACACCGCCCGTGACGACGACCACGCGATCCTGCAGGGATGCTTCTTTTGCTTGTGACATGAATGACTTTCGAAAGTTTTTGAATTTCAACGCGCGCGGGCATAACCAGGCACAGGCGCTGTGACGCCTGTAGCAAACTCAGTATTTGCAGACGACGTTAAGCAGCGCCTGTCGCTTCTCGTGAACGACCGCGTGCATGGCCCTTTCCATCGCAGCCCTGAGCTGCGACGGGTCGTCAACGCGCTCACCGTAAGCACCGCTGGCTTCGGCGATTTTCTCGAAAGCCGGCGACGGGCTGAGGTCGGCCAGCAGCCTGCAATCATTGTTGGCCGAGACGCCATCCTTGTACATGGCCGACGTCGAATTGCGCACCGCGCCATACAGCTGGTTGTTGTAGATCACGACCAGCACAGGCAGGTTCTGCGCGGCAGAAACCCAGTGGCAGGCGGTCGGATTGTCAAACACATAGGCACCGTCGCCCAATGTGGCCACCACCAGCTTGTCGGGGCTGGCCAGCTTCACGCCCAGTGCGGCGCCGAGGCCCCAGCCCAGGCCACCTGCCGGGCTTTGCCCGAGAAAGCTACCGCTCTGTTCCCGGTCAACATGTTCCAGACGCAGTGGATATTCGTTCACCAGAATCGAATCCGGTCCGGCCACGTCCGAAATGCAGCGACTGATCTGCTCCGGCGTGATGTGTGCGGCCTGTGCGGCCTTTTCTGCCTGCGCCCGCCATCCGTCACGTAGCGTTTTCCGGCGGGTAGCCATCAGGCTGCGCCGTTCTGCCACAGAAGGTGCTTCGGAGCTTGCCTCGGGCAGCAATTTGGCCAGTTCTGAGCCCAGCGCCTGCAAGGCAACCGTGCAATCCGCCCTGATCGAGATATCGACGGGAAATGCCCGTGTCGGGTAACGTGAAAAGGCCGGGTCTTCCGCAATGTGCACCACTTTGCAATCGGCCGGCGGATTCTCAAGCGAAGGGATCCAGGGTACGTCGCACTCCAGCACGATCACGAGGTCAGCGTCCTGCAAAAACGGTTTGGTCTGGAAGCCCAGATGCATGTCATGGCTGGTCGGCAGGCAGACGTAGCGGCCGTAAAGCGTGATCACGCCGATGGCGTATTTCTGCGTCAATGCTGAAAGCGCATCAAATCCGGCAGGGGTGCGGCCAGATGTGGACGTGATGATGAGTGGGCGCCTGGCCTTCGCCACCAGTGCGGCCAGTTCCTGTATTGCCGCCGGTTCAGGCCAGGCTGCACCAGCAACCGCGCGTATGCGTCTGGACTCCGTCGCCGGGATGGGTGTGCTGATGATTTCGCGCGGCAAAGACAGGTAAGCGGGACCACGAGGCGATGACATCATCAACTCCATTGCGCGGTCCACTGCGTTCACCGTCTCTGTGGCAATCTTCAACTCGTAGTCCCACTTGACGAATTCGCGCAGCATGCCCGCCTGGTCAAACATCTCCTGTGCCCAGTGGATGTTGCGGCTGCGTGAACCATGCAGGCCGGTCTCGGTGATGGGCGTGCGGCCTGCCATCAGAAGAATGGGCGCGTTGTCACGATTGGCGTTGGCCGCACCATTGACGGTGTTGGCCGTGCCAACGTTGACGTGGACCATGACAGCCTGCGGCTTGCCAGTCACCAGGTACACACCATGGGCGATAGCCACTGCTGCGTTCTCGTGCGTGACAACAATCGGCCTGGGGATGGACTTTGCAATTTCGGGATCGGCCTCAGCCATCGAAAACGCTTCGACAATCGCCGGGAAATCAGTCCCCGGATTGCAGAAAAAATACTCTACGCCATGGGCGCGCAGACGCCGCAACATGATCAGTGCTGAAAGCTCTTCTTTCGCCGCAACGCTGGTCACGAGATTTTTTTGATCGATGGCCAAAGCCGACATGTCACCCATAAATTCCTGTCCTGAAAATGGTATTGACAGGCCCTCGGCCTGCCGCAGTGTTTACTTGACGGACGCGCCCGACAGACGGATAACTTCCGTCAGCCGTTCAGTGTCCTTTTTGATTCGCGACTCGAACTGTGCGGTGCTTCCACCCACGACGTCACCACCCGCAATACGTATGGTTTCAATGATCGCGGGATCCTTGAGTGCACGATTCGTTTCTTCCTGAAGACGTACAACGACGTCTTTCGGCGTGCGCGACGGTACAAGCAGGCCGAACCAGCCGGTGAGTTCATAGTCCGGGATTCCCAGCGCCTCCGCGACCGTCGGCACATCAGGCAACAGGGCCGAACGTTTCAACGAAGTCACAGCAAGCGGCTTGAGCTTTCCGCTTTTGACGAACTGCAGGGCAACAGGCAAATTGACAAAGCCCACTTGCAGCGTTCCGCCAATGTGGTCAGTGGTTGCCTGCGCGTTGCCCTGATAGGCAACGTGCGTGAACTTGGCGCCGGTTTTGACACCGAGCAGTTCAGCGGCCAGATGGTTGGAGCTTCCAGCGCCGGGGCTGCCGTAGTTCAGCTTGCCGGGCTCCTTTTTGGCCAGTTCAACCAGTTCGCGCATGGACTTGACCGGAAGGGAGGGATGCACCGTCACCACGTTGATCAACTCCGCGACCTCGATCACGGGCGCGAGGTCTTTCGACGGGCTGAACGGCATGCTTGCATAAAGTGAAGGATTCGCGGCCAGGGGCAATCCGTTGATGAGAATGGTGTAACCATCGGGCGCGGCCTTGGCGACAAAATCGCTGCCAATGTTCGTGCCCGCGCCCGGCTTGTACTCAACGAGTACAGGTTGCCCAAGGGATTCCTGAAGCCTGATCGCAATGGCGCGTGCGAATATGTCAGCCGTTCCACCGGGGGTAGCGGCCACGATGATCTTGATGGGCTTGCTCGGGTATGCCTGCGCCAGCGCAAGGCGGGGCAGTGTTGTAGCCAGCACAGCAGATGCCGCTGAGAGAAGGAATTGGCGACGCATGGGTATTGCCGGTATTTATTTTGCTGAACCGACGCCGCCGGTGAACTTGATGACCTCGGTCAGGCGATCAGCGTCTTTTTTGATGCGCGCATCGAACTGCGCAGCTGTACCGCCGACCACGTCACCACCGGCAACCTTGATGATGTCTATGAGCGCCGGGTCCTTCAGGGCCTTGACGGTTTCCTCCTGCAGGCGCGCGATGATTTCGGGGGGCGTTTTGGCGGGCGCGAGCAGGCCGAACCAGCCATTGAGTTCATAGTCGGGCATGCCGAGCGCTTCTGCCACCGTCGGCACATCGGGTAGCAGCGGCGAACGTTTGGACGAGGTCACTGCCAGCGCCTTGAGCTTGCCGGCCTTGACGAACTGAAGTGCAACAGGCAGGTTGACAAAACCAACCTGCAGCGTGCCACCGATGTGGTCCGTCGTGGCCTGTGCATTGCCCTGGTAGGCCACATGTGTCACCTTGGCACCGGTCTTCATGGCCAGCAGTTCCGCAGACAAATAACCGGAGCTGCCTACACCGGGCGTTCCGTAGTTCATCTTGCCCGGCTCTTTCTTCATCAACGCGACCAGCTCCTTCAAGTTGTTCACGGGCACGCTGGGGTGTACCGTCACCACATTCATGAGTGAAGCCACTTCGGTGATCGCGGCCAGGTCTTTCGTGGGATTGAACGGGAGGTTTGAATACAGCACCGGGTTGACCGAAAGGGTAATGCCATTGATCAGCAAGGTGTAACCGTCCGGCGCAGACTTTGCGACGTAGTCGGTACCAATGTTGGTGGATGCGCCTGGTTTGTACTCAACCAGCACTGGCTTGCCAAGGGAATCCTGCAGCTTCTGTGCGATGGCACGCGCAAAGATATCAGAGGTACCGCCCGGCGTTGCTGGAACGATGATGCGAATGGGTTTCGCGGGATAGGCCTGGGCAAGCGCAACTTGCGGCAGCGCGGACACACCCATCATCGAGACGAGTGCAAGCAGGAAATGACGACGCATGAATACTCCTTTAAAACAAAACAACGTGTGCAAGGTAATAGCAGTTCCCGTGCCTGCATGGTTGTCAGGACAAACCCCACGCAGGCTTCAATCAGCAAGTACAGAGGAGAAACTGCGTATCAGGCAACCTTGCATTGCTGCTTTGATGAATGTCAATTGTGTGTGTCAAAGGTATTTCTTTAAAATGATATTATTTTCTTATTCCATACTATTGAGGACATATCAAAATGGAGTGGACACAGCGCCTGAGAATGCGGCAGCTTTATCTGCTGGTCGCCTTGTACGAGACCCGCAATGTCAGTCATACGGCAACACAAATGGGCGTGACGCAACCGGGCCTGTCCAAGTGGCTGAGCGAGCTTGAAGAAGATCTGAACGTCAAGCTCTTCAAGCGCAACTCGCGCGGCCTGACGCCCACCGAGTTCTGCACCGCACTCGTATCCCATGCGCGGGCCATCATTGGCGAGCTGGACCGTACACAGGCCACCATACGGCTGATGTCCATAGGCGCCTCCGGGAACCTGGTTGTGGGCACCACGCCCACAGTGGCAACAGGGCTGGTGCCCAAGGCCGCAGGCTACTTTCGCAAGCGCTTTCCGGACGCCTATCTCAACATCATCGAAAACCGCCTGGATGCACTGCTACCGCAACTGGAAGAAGGCCGGGTAGATCTCGTCATCACCCGAACCGACCAGGCCAGGCTGGACGCCGGAGTGCGCTGCGACATTCTGCACCCCGAGCAAATACGTGTTGTGGTGGGTGCCAATCATCCGCTGGCCAAGAAGCGAAAGGTGGATTGGCCGGACGTGTTGCGTTATCCGTGGGTGATTCCGCCCAAAGTCAGTCCGCTGCGGCGGGAGCTCGAGCATGAGCTGGCGCTTGCCGGCCAGCCATCGCCACGCTATCGTGTGGAGACCGGTTCCACGCTGGTCATCGTCACCATGCTTCAGGATGGCGATCTGGTTGCGCCCATGTCCGCCAGGCTCATGCACTATTTTCAGGGCCTGAAGCAGGTTGTTCCATTGCCGCTGCCCTACCTTCGCGAGGGTAGCGTGGGCGTCATACGCCGTCGTGAAGCCACGGAATCTCCCATGCTCAAGGCCTTCATGGAGGGCCTGCGCATGCATGCCGAGGGCTGACGGCGATCAAGCCGCATGCCTGAAAAAACCTGGACATCCGTTTTTTTCAGCGGTCTTGCGGGTGCACCACGGCAGCGCGGCTCCCGCCATAACTGCACCCCTCCTGTGCTTTTTGGGCATTGCGCAGGCCGAAACAGCCTGATGGCACTCTCCACTTCGCACCAATGTGCAGAATCAAACGCATGTCGGTTTTTTTTAGCCCCGCACAGGGACTCCAGCTATCAATCTGGATGTATATCTGGATGATTTTTAGGTATGACGGCGATTTTGGCGACTTGCGCAAACACCTCTTTATGGCGAATCATTCAACCCTTATTTACTCAGAAAAATTGACCACATGTCTTCCCACGTACTGATTGCCGGCGCTGGCCCGGTGGGGCTGGTAAGCGCTCTGACACTGGCAACTGCCGGTGTAGCCGTGACAGTTTTCGAGCGCAACACCACTGCACCAGAAGATCTTCGCGCCTCCACTTTCCACCCACCCACGCTGGACATGCTGGCACGCTTCGGCCTGACCGAGGAGCTGGTATCCCTGGGCCTGGTCGCGCGCTACACGCAACAGCGCGATCGCAAGGAAGGCCTTGTGGCCGAGTTCGACATGGCGCTTCTGGAGGGCGAGACACAACACCCCTTCCGATTGCAATGCGAGCAGTGGAAACTGAACAAACTGCTGATTGACCGCATCGCAAAATTCCCGCACGCGAAGATCATGCTGGGAGCGGAGCTGCAGTCCGTCTCTCAGGATGACAAGCACGTTGAAGTTACGGTCAAAACTCCGGATGGGATCCAGACATTCAGCGGCGACTACCTCATCGGTGCTGACGGCGCGTGGAGCGCTGTTCGTCAATCGTTGGGCATCGAATTCGAGGGTTTCACCTATCCGGAGCGGTTCCTCGTGGTATCGACCGACTTTGAGTTTGCCGACCATCTTCCCAAACTGTCTTATGTGAACTATGTGTCCGACCCGCAGGAATGGTGTGTACTGCTCCGCGTGCCATCCCTTTGGCGCGTGCTGTTCCCGACGCGCCCGGAAGAGTCCGATGAAGAAGTCCTCACGGACGAATCCATCCAGGCCCGCCTGCAAAACCTGTTGCCCAAGGGCTCGCCCTACCCTACCGTGCACCGCACGCTGTACAAGGTGCATCAGCGCGTGGCCAAGGAGTTCCGCCGTGGACGCGTGATCCTGGCCGGCGACGCAGCGCACATCAACAACCCACTGGGCGGCATGGGCATGAATGGTGGCGTACAGGATGCCTTCAACCTTTCCGACAAACTGGTCGAGATCCTGGTGTCCGGTGCTTCTCCCGATCTGCTTGACCGCTACGAGCGGCAAAGGCGCTCGGTTGCCATCGAATACATCAATGCCAACACCGCCCGCAACAAGAAGACGATTGAAGAGCGTGACCCCGAAGCGCGCCGCAAGACCCAGGACGAACTGCGAGCCATCGCAGCCGACCCATCAGCCGCGAGGGACTACCTTCGCAAAACATCCATGATTGATGCGCTTGAACGCGCGGAGTCCATTACATGAAGCAAGGTCTCAGCACCAAAACCGGCACGCAAAAACGTGCAGAACTCAAAGCCCGTTTTACCAAGGGCAACCTGGTCGTCGCACCGGGCGTGTTTGAAATGGTCTCGGCCAAGATTGCCGACCAGATGGGCTTTGAAGCCCTGTACATGACGGGCTATGGCACCGTCGCTTCCTACATGGGCCTGCCCGATGCAGGTCTGGCCAGCTACACCGACATGGTCAACCGTGTCACGCAGTACGTGAGCATTACCGATACACCCATGATCTGCGATGGCGATACGGGTTACGGCGGCCTGCTCAACGTCATGCACACCGTGCGTGGCTATGAAACCGCCGGTGCCTGCGCCATCCAGCTTGAAGACCAGGAATTTCCCAAGAAATGCGGCCATATGCTGGGTCGCCGTGTGGTGCCTACCGAAGACATGGTCGCCAAGATCAAGGTCGCGGCAGAAACCCGCACCGACAAGAACTTCCAGATCATCGCGCGCACCGATGCACGTACCGTGCATGGCCTGGACGAAGCCTTGCGCCGCATGGAGAAATACGCGCGCGCAGGCGCTGACATCCTGTTCATCGAGAGCCCTGAGTCCATCGAAGAGATGGAAATCATAGGCAAGGCGTTCGACCTGCCGCTGGTGGCCAACATGGTTGAAACAGGCCGTACGCCAGTTTTGACCAAAGAAGAACTGCAGCGCATAGGCTTCGGTCTGGTCATCTTCCCGTCAGCAGCCTTCCTGTCGGCAGGTGCTGCCTTCAAGAATGTTTACAGCCACATCAAGGCCACCGGGTCGAGTGCCAACATCAAGCAGGAGCTTCATGACTTCCAGGACTTTTCAAAGCTGATGGGCTTTGACTGGGTAGCTGATTTCGACAAGCGGCATGCTGTCGGCGAAGAGGCCAAATCTTGAGCAAGGAAGACATCTACCGCAAGCAGAACATGGGCAATGCTTCGGGCATCGGCTCACGCTGCGGGCTGATCCTGGTGGACTTCGTCAATGGTTTTGTCGATGAAGAACAGTTTGGCGGGCCGCACATCGCGGCGGCTGTCGAGGCCACTGTGCCCTTGCTGGCAGCTTTCCGCAAGGCGGGTCTGCCAGTCGTACACACCCGTGTCGTATTTGCAGATGACGGGGCCAACAAAAACGTGTTCTGCATGAAGGTGCCGCCGCTTCTCACGCTCACAGAAAACGCACCAGGTTCCCAGATTGTTCCCCAGCTTACCCCGATCGCCGGTGAATGGGTCTTGCGCAAGGTCTCTGCGTCTGCCTTTTTCTCGACGGGCCTGTCTGAATGGCTGCACCTGCGCGGCGTCGACACGGCTGTCATTGTGGGTTGCACCACCAGTGGCTGTGTGCGTGCGACCGTTGTTGATTCAATGCAGTTCAATTTCCGCACCGTCGTCATTGAGGACTGTGTGGGTGATCGTGCCATCGAACCGCACGATGCCAACCTGTTCGACATGCGCCAGAAATACGCCGACGTGATGACACGCAACACCTTCCTTCAACTCCTTTCGAAAGCCTGAGCATGGATCACCTTGGTTACCGCATGAAGTTCGGGGCCCTCGGCCCCTCCACCAACACCATCGTCCAGCCGGACTTTGACGACATGCGGCCGGTTGGCGTCACCAACCACTACAGCCGGATCATCATCCCGAATGACCCGGTCAACACCGACGAAGAGTTTTTGCAGCTGGTGCAGAACATTCAGGAAAACACCCTGCAGGCACTGGACGTCCTCAAAAGCTGCGAAATGCAATACCTGGTAATGGGCATGTCCGCCGCTACCTTCTGGGACGGCCGCAAGGGTGCGGAAAAATACCTGGACATGATGAAGGACCGCGCTGGTGTGGGCGTCTCCTGCGGTTCGTTTGCAACCGAGGCGGCCCTCAACACCTACAAGGCCAAGCGTATCGCCTTTGTATCGCCCTACTTCCCGGTGGCCAACGACCAGGTCAGGCGCTTCTATCAGGATTGCGGCTTTACCGTGGTCCGCGATATCTGCCTGCGCCGCCCAAGCCCGGTACAGATCGCCCACACAACAGACGAGATGTGCCGTGACGCCCTCAAACAGCTTGACGGCGACGATATCGACGCCATCGTTCAGGTCGGCACCAATCTCTCGATGGTGCGTTTTGCTGCCGCTGCCGAATGGGTGCTGGGCAAGCCTGTGATCGCCATCAACACGGCGACCTACTGGCATGCCTTGCGCGCCTGCGGCATCAACGACAAGCTGCAAGGCTTCGGCAAGCTGCTGTCCCACTACTGATTGGTGTTGCCCACATGCTTGCAGGTCAAATCATCAACGGCTTGATGGTGGGTGGGCTTTATGCCCTGGTGGCTGTTGGCTTCACCCTCATCGTCGGGGTTCTTCACCGCATCAACTTCGCGCATACCGAAGTGTTCATGGTCGGCGGCTTCGCCGGCCTGGTGATTGCGCAGCTTGTCCCCTCCATTCCCCTGGCCATGGCCGGGGCGTTTGTGATCGGTGGGGTTTTCGGCATCGTTGTGGAGCGCATCAGCTTTCGCAATCTCGACTCCGAAGAGGCCTCCATCACGGCAGCGCTGTCATCCATGGCGGTCGGCCTGTTGATGCTTGATCTGGTCCACCACATATGGGGTTCGGAGCCCCTGTCTTTCCCGCTCGTCAATGCGCTGGGTTCGGGCAGCTTTGAAATGTTCGGCGTGCGTTTTGTGCCGGTTCAGGGGCTGGTACTGGCCCTGACGCTGGTGCTGGTGCTGGTGCTGTACTTTGTGATCGAAAAGACCCATACGGGTCGCAACATCCGCGCTGTGTCCGATAACGCAACGGCAGCGGCCCTGCTTGGCATTCCGGTCAAATTTGTGGGCCAGCAGGTGTTCTTCATTACGTCCGCACTGGCAGCCCTGACGGGCCTGCTTTTCGCGTTGCGCGTCGGCACCGTCAATTCCGATATCGGCATGACTTTTGCACTCAAGGCCCTGGCGGTTACAGCCATTGGCGGCATGGGCAATTTGTGGGGCGCTGTGGTCGGTGGCCTGCTGGTGGGTTTGCTTGAAGCCATGGCCGTGCAGTTTGGTTTCGGCCCGCTGGCCGATCTGATTGTCTGGGGATTCATGATTGTGGTGTTGCTGGTAAGGCCCCAGGGCTTGTTTGGAAGCGTCTTCCATGGCGCGGGAGCGCGGGCATGAGCGCCGCGCAGAACCGCTTCAAGCGAGCGGGCACCCCCTCGGGGGGCAGCGCCGGACACGAAGTGCCAAGCGTGGGGGCTGTATGAGTTCAGATTTGCTGTTTTTCACCGCCGTCAACATTTTGATGGCGTGGAGCGTCTACATCGCCCTGTCTGCAGGCGCCCTGACCTTCGGTGCCAGCGCCTTCATGGCCGTTGGCTGTTATGTGGCGGGCATGTTGACCGTCAAAGCCGGATGGCCCCTGATACCGTCCTGCCTGATTGGCGCGTTGGTATCGGGCGTGCTCGGTTTTGCTTTTGGCTTCCCCGCCCTTCGCGTGCGCGGCATTTACCTCATCCTGACCACCATAGGCATTGCGATGTCGATGGTGGTGATTCTTGAAAACATCGACTTCGTCGGCGGTACGGTCGGCCTGGGCGGCATGTCCGGCGCCACCGTCTGGCATGGTGCGGGCGCGGTGCTGGTCGTCGGCGCTGCTTTGTGGTGGGTGTCAAAGTCGCCGCTACAGCGCGTGCTCGATGCTGTGCGTGAAGACGACGAAGTCGCTGCCTCGCTGGGCATGAACGTCGTCTTCGTCAAGCTCACCGCTTTTGCCATTGGCTCGGCGGTGGCCGGCTTTGCAGGCGGACTTTATGGCCACTACCTCACCTTCGTGCGGCCTGACACTTTCAATGTCCTGATCTCGATTTATGCGGTGATGTTTGTGATTCTGGGCGGCACCAACAACTTCTGGGGTGCAGCGCTCGGCGCCACCATCATGACCATCCTGCCTGAACAGGTCACCTTCATGCGTGAATGGCGACCCAGCGTGTTCGCACTGACCATCATCGTGCTGCTGCTGTTCCGTCCCCAGGGACTCATCACGAAGCGGTTTTCAACGATCAGGCTCGCAAGGAAATCATCATGAGCGAACCACTCCTGATCGCCACAGGCCTGTCCAAGTCTTTCGGCGGCCTCAAGGCCCTCTCCAATGTGTCGCTGACCGTTGAGCGCGGTGAAATCCTCGGTATCGTCGGACCCAACGGCGCCGGCAAGTCGGTACTGATCAACCTCATCACCAAGTTCTACGCGCCTACTGCGGGAACGCTGCAGTTTGCAGGCGAAGACGCCACCGCCCTGTCACGGCTGCAGATGGCACGCACAGGTGTGGCCCGGACTTTTCAGAACATACGCCTGTTCAAGCGCATGACTGTGCTCGAAAACGTGCTGGTCGCCGACCCGGAAACAACGGCGTCCCCCTTTCGCAGCGCCGTCCTGCGCAAAAGCAGGCTGGACCGGGCCGTCGCCCTGCTTGACCTGATGCGCCTGACAGACCTGGCCGATCAGGTTGCGGGCAGCCTGCCCTATGGGGCGGCACGCCGCCTTGAGATTGCCCGGGCACTCGCCACCGAGCCAAGGCTGCTCCTGCTCGACGAACCCGCAGCCGGCATGAATGAAGAAGAAACCGCAGCGCTGGTGGAAGACATCGGCAAGGCACGCCAGCGTGTCGAAGGTATCTTGCTGGTCGAGCATGACATGTCGCTGATACGCGCACTGTCAAGCAGGCTGGTCGCCCTGATTGCAGGCATGAAGGTCGCCGAGGGCAGTGTGGATGCGGTGCTGTCAGACCCGCAGGTCATTGAAGCCTACCTGGGTCCGGATGACGATGCCCCTGCAGCAGAAAGGATGGCGGCATGAGCGCCCTGCTTTCCGTCCAGAACCTCGAAGTCAACTACGGTGCGATTCGCGCCTTGCGTGGTGTCACCCTCAACGTACAGCCCGGTGAAACCGTCGCCGTCATCGGTGCCAACGGTGCCGGCAAATCAACCCTCATGCGCACACTTTCAGGCCTGCTCCGGCCGGTAGCAGGAAGCGCTGTGTTTAGCGAGATGGATTTGGCCAAAAACCCTCCGCATGTGATTGCAAGGGGTGGCCTGTTGCACATCCCTGAAGGCCGGGGCACCCTGGGCCGGCTGACCGTGGCAGAAAATCTGCGCATCGCCTTTGACCGCGACCCGGACGCCACGGGCGGAGAGTCGTTTGAACATGCCTGTGAACGGGTATTTGCGCGCTTTCCACGCCTGAAGGAGCGCCTCAAGCAGGCAGCAGGCAGCATGTCCGGCGGCGAACAGCAACAGCTGGCCATGGCGCGGCCATTGCTCGCAAAGCCAAAGCTGCTGATGCTGGACGAGCCCTCACTGGGTCTGTCGCCCGTCATGGTGTCTACCGTCTTTTCGGTGCTGCGTGAACTTCGTGATGCCGGCATGACAATCCTCATCGTCGAACAGAACGCGCGCGCCGCGCTCAAGCTCTCGCACCGTGCCTACGTGCTCAAGCAGGGCCGCATGGTGCATGAAGGCACGTCCATGGACATGCTGGCTGACAACTCCGTTCTTTCCCACTATCTCGGCGCTTAAATCAACTTCACCCTAACCTCAAGGAGCTTTGCATGTCACCCAAGTTTTCACGCCGCCTGGCTGTATCGGCCATCAGCCTGGTCATCGCGAGCGCTGCGTTTGCGCAGGCAAAGCCGCCCATCAAGATCGTGCACACCGCACCGCTGTCCGGCCAGCTCGGCTCTGTAGGCAAGCTGCAGGCCATCGCGGTAGATATCGCAGTGGAAGACATCAACAAGTCCGGGGGCATCAACGGCAGCATGATCGAGATTGTTCGTTTTGATGACCAGCTCAAGCCAGACCAGGGCGTGTTGCGCGTTCGTGAAGCACATGGTGCAGGCGCACTCGCGGTGCTCGGCCCCATGTCTTCCACCCAGTGGGAAACAGCCCGGGCCACCATCAACCAGTTGAAGATCCCGGCTGTCAACATGAATGCCAACAAACCCGGCATTGGCGGTCGTCCTTACGGCACACGCCTGAACACGCCTGACGACGTGGCGCTGCCACAGGGTTTTGCAGAGTTTGTCAAACTGTTCCCCAAGGCCAAACGTGTGGTCATCATGGCCGACGTTCGCGAGGCAGCTGGCAAATCAGCCGCAGAAGAATGGACCAAACTCGCCAAATCCAAGGGTCTCGAAGTGGTCGGCGCACTGGAGTTCACCTCCGGCCAGACCGACTTCTCGCCTGTGGCCATCAAGCTCAAGGACCTGAAGCCCGACATGGTGCTGGCATCCATCCTGTCCGGTGATGCCGGCAAGCTGGCCCGCGAACTGCAGATCCAGGACGTGCAGACGCCCATTCTTTGCAGCCCGCTGATTTACCCGGGTGTGTTCCCGCAAACCGTCGTCAAGACCGTTGGTGCGCAGGCCAAGCAGTGGTTCACCGTGGGTCAGGCATCCAATGACTTCGCCTCCGGTGATCTGGTGGCCTACAAGAAATTTGTAGACCGTTATGTGGCCGCAATTGCCAAGGATGCAGCGCTGAACCAGTTCCAGCCGCCCAACCTGTCCAACACCAGCCTGGGTTATGACGCTGTGTACCTGGTCGCGCTCTCGGCTCGCAAGGCCGGCATCGACGGCAGCACCCCTATTGAGGCTGCACGCGACAAACTGCGCGACGCCATCAACGCCCAGAAGACATTCCGCGGCGTGAACGAAATCGTTTTTGATGCGAACGGCGACGGTGCAGAAAAAGTCGGCGCACTGCAGGTTGACCCTGCAACGTCCACCTGGAAGTTCCTGACCGCCAAATAAGACGCAGCAAGACGCAGGTTTTGAACGGCGACACACGATGCCAGACACCACCACCCCAACCATGACCTTCGTGCTGCTGCACGGCTCATGGCACGGTGCCTGGTGCTGGCAGCGGGTTGCAGACCGCCTGCGTTCACTGGGTCACCGGGTGACCACACCCAACCAGACCGGCGTCGGCGAGCGCAGCCACCTGATCTCGGCCGACATAACGCTGGACACGTTTGTGGAAGACATCGTCAACCACATCACACATGAAGAGCTGGATGACATCGTTTTTGTGGGCCACAGCTTTGGCGGCATCCCGATGACGGGTGTGGCAGACCGCATACCCGAACGCATACGCCATCTCGTTTACCTTGACAGCCTGATTCTCCAGTCCGGTAAAACGCTTTTTTCGACCTACCCGCCGCACGTGGTGGAGGAGCGAAAAAAACAGGCCCTCGCAACGCCCGGTGGCCTGGGCCTGCCCGCGCCGCCGGCGACCTTTTTTGGCATGCAGGCAGGCACGGCGGATGAGGCCTGGGTACAACGCCGGCTCACGCCACAGCCATTGAGCCTTTACAGCAGCCCGCTGAACCTCAACAACCCCATAGGCAATGGCCTGCCGCGTACCTATATTTATTGCACAAACCCCGCCGTCGCATTGGCAGAACCCATGCGCCAGTGGGTGCGGGACCAGGGCGACTGGGGCTGGCGCGAAATCGCCACCGGCCACAACGCCATGATCACCGCGCCCGAGGAACTGACCGCCATGCTGCTCGACATCGGGCGGAAAACCGCTCCCAGATCCCTCACCACACACCGACTTCAACGCCTTCACAGAGAGCAAGCAACATGATCGACGACAAAATGCAGCGCACCGCCGCCATCGCAGATTTCCTGAGCCGCCCCCAGGCGAGCTTTATCAACGGCAAATTTGTGGATGCGGGCAACCAGCATCATGTGCCGGTGTTTGACCCGGCCAGCGGCGAGCAATTAGGCGACCTGCTGGAAGCCGATGCGGCTGAAGTGGACCTGGCTGCGCGCACAGCACGTGAGGCCTTTGAAGATGGCCGCTGGTCAGGCTTGACGGTTGAACATCGCCAGAACGCGTTGATGAAGATTCACGATGCCATCATCGCGGGCAAATCCGAACTCTCGGAAATTGAAAGCGCCACCACCGGCATTCCGCTGGCGCAGATCGAGGGCTTTTACATTCCCCGCTCGGCCTACAACTTCAAGTTTTTTGCCGAGTTCATTGGCCAGGTTGGCGGCGACCTGTACACGCAGGAGCCCGGTTACGTCACCAGCGTGTTCCGCGAGCCCGTCGGCGTCGCCGGCCTGCTCGGCCCCTGGAACGCACCCGTCACCCTGTGCTCGATGAAGATCGCCGCCGCGATTGCTTTCGGCAACACCTGCGTGGTCAAGCCGTCTGAAATTGCAGCCGCCGGCATGCAGCGCTTTATGGAAATCGTGCACAGCACCGGCCTGCCCACAGGCGTGGTCAATCTAGTCAACGGCCGCGGCCCCATCACCGGCACCGCACTTGTCGAGCACCCGGACATCAATGTCGTCTCGTTTACCGGCGGTACCACCACCGGCCGCGCCATCCTGTCATCGGCAGCCAAGGGCCTGAAGGCCTGCACCATGGAGCTGGGTGGCAAGTCGGCCAGCATCATCTGCGCCGATGCCGACCTTGAGCGTGCACTCGACGCTGCCCTGCTCGGCATCTACGGTGGCAACGGCCAACAATGCCTGGCCGGTTCGCGCATCCTGGTCGAGCGTTCGATTGCCGACAAATTCATTGCGGCATTTGTCGAGCGTGTCAAAAACATCAGGATCGGCCACCCCTCACAGAGGGGCAGCGAAATGGGTCCGCTGGCATCCAAAGCGCACATGGAGCGTGTGCTTTCGTACGCCGAAGTCGCCAGGGCCGACGGCGCAGAAATCCTCACCGGCGGCAAACGCGTTGAGTCCATGGGCAACGGTTATTACATCGAGCCGACTGTGGTGCGCGCGCCCAGTAACGCCGCGCGCATCTGTCAGGAAGAAATCTTTGGCCCTTTTGCAACCTTTGTGACCTTCGACACCTTTGAAGAAGCGCTCAACATCGCCAACGACAGCACCTTCGGCCTGGTCGCCTATGTGTGGACAAGCAACCTCGACAAGGCCAATGCGGCGATGCGCAAGCTGCGCACGGGCACGGTCTGGGTCAACACCCCCGTCGTGCGCGATTTGCGCTCGGCCTTTGGTGGCTACCGCGAATCCGGCATTGGCCGCGAAGGCGGCAAGGGCTGCATGGCGCTTTACACCGAAGAAAAAACCACCATGGTCGCCATCGACAAGATGCCGATTCGCCGCCTTGGGGCGTCAGCATGAGCATTGGGGTGATTGATCTTTCACGCCTGCCCCCGCCTGCAGGCATGCGCCTGGCCATCGTCGGTGGTTGCGGCGGCATTGGCACGCGTCTGGTTGAGGCGTCGCTGGCGGCGGGCATGCAGGTCGCCAACCTGGACCTTGCCGTGTCCATGCTCAAGCGCCCAGCCCTGCCCGGCGAATGGCAAATTGCCTGCGATGCGTCAAAGGCTGCAGATATTGAAATCGGCTTTGCGGAGATCGCCGCGAAGTGGGGCGCACTCGACGGCATGGTGCATCTGGCCGGCTTCACGCCACCACCGTCCGCCATGCGCGACACCAGCGAGCAAAGCTGGGACGAGGTCATGAACGTCAACACACGAGGTGCCTTCCTCAGCGTGCGCGCCGCCCTGCCCCTGCTGGACAAGGGCCATGACGCAGCCATCGTGCTCACGTCGTCCGGACTCTCTGTCTCGGCAGACAAGGGCGTTGGCCCCTACGCTGCAGCCAAGGCCGCCATCAACGCCATGACACGCAACCTTGCAAAGGAAAACGCGCCCGGCATTCGTGTCAACGCTGTCGCTCCCGGCCCGATAGAAACCGCATTCCTGTCAGGGGGCACCGGCCGCGGGGGTGATGTCAACAACAAGGATGGCTGGTTCGCTGCCGGCCGCACAGCCATAGAGGCCACGATTCCACAAGGCCGCGTCGGCCAGCCCGATGACGTGGTTGGGCCCATCCTGTTTCTGCTGGGCCAGGCCTCACGCTACATGACCGGGCAAATTCTTTACATCAACGGCGGCAGATTGATGTTTTAGGCGGGCGTATAAAGCATCATGAAAACCCAACAAATCGGAAACTTCCAGGTCGACCTGGTGCTTGAAAGCGAAGGCGCCTTTTCGCCGCTGGAGTTTGTGGTACCCAACATCACGGCTGAGCAGATAGCGGCGCATTCTGACTGGCTGAAACCGGTTTTTGTGACGGACGACAACCGCGTCAACATGAGCTTTCACAGCTATGTGTTGCAGACGCCCAAGCACAACATTCTGATAGACGCCTGCGCCGGCAATGACAAGGAGCGCCCGCTGCGGCCGCCCTGGCACAGGCAAAAATTTACCTACCTTGAGAACCTGGCAAAGCTGGGTCTCAAGCCTGAAGACATCGACTTCGTCTGCTGCACCCACATGCACGCTGACCATGTCGGCTGGAACACCTGCCTTCAAAACGGCAACTGGGTACCGACCTTTCCGAAGGCCAACTACGTGTTTGCCCAGGCCGAATACAGCCACTGGGAAAAAGAACACCGCCATGCGTTGGCCCATGGCCTTGAAGCCGTCAACCACGGCTCGTTTGCAGACAGCGTGTTGCCGGTTGTCGATGCCGGCCTGGCCATGATGGTCGAGTCAGGCTTTGAGTTCGAGCCCGGCATACAGCTGCAGGCAGCCCCCGGGCACACCGCCGGCAACTGCCTGCTCAATGCCCGCAGCCAGGGTGAGCATGCCGTGTTTGCCGGCGACATACTGCATACCCCGGCGCAACTGATCGACCTCAACTTGTCGTCGCGCTTTTGCCATGATGCGGAGCAGGCTTCACGAACACGCAAAGAACTTGTCCATGGCCTGGCCGATACATCCACCCTGCTGTTCACCGGGCACTTTCCGTCACCCACAGCTGGTCGCATCATCAGCAAGAGTGACCATTTCAGGTTTGAGAACAACTAAGCCGCCGACGCTGGCGGCAACACGATAAAGAGACATCCGTGACCACCCTTTTCGACAAAATCTGGCAGACCCACAAGCTGGCCAGCAATGACGCCGGTGAAGACCTGGTTTATGTGGACCGGCACCTGGTGCATGAGGTCTCCAGCCCGCAGGCCTTTGCCAGCATGGCGGCCAATGGCCGCGTGGTGCGTTCGCCCGAGCGGCATATGGCCATTCAGGACCACAACGTGCCGACCACGGCAGACCGCAACACCAATATCCCCAATCCCGAAAGCGCCGCGCAGATCGCCACCTTGCGCCGCAACGCCAAGGCCACCGGCATGCGTCTGCTGGACCTGGACGACCCGCGCCAGGGCATCGTGCATGTGGTTGCGCCCGAGCAGGGTTATGTGCTGCCTGGCAGCACCGTGCTGTGCAGCGATTCCCACACCGCCACGCTGGGCGCACTCGGCGCGCTGGCCTGGGGCATAGGCACCTCAGAGGCCGAGCACGTCATGAGCACGCAGACGCTGTGGATGCGCAAGGTGCGCACCCTGGGCCTGCAGGTGGAGGGCGAACTGGGCCGTGGCAGCTATGCCAAGGACTTGGCATTGGCCATCATTGCGCAGATAGGCACCAGCGGCGGCGTGGGCTCGGCCATTGAATA
>JAZKCB010000110.1:0-5747 GCA_040388335.1 Pseudomonadota bacterium
AGGTTGGCGTAGCGGCCTATGCGCTGTGCGATGAGTTCGGGGTGTTCGATGAAGTTGGTTTTGGATTCGAGCACGCCGGGGATGAGCACCTTGCCTTCGGGCAGCTTGACGCTTTCAAAAAGCGTCCACTCATGCGCATGGCGCGGGTTGGCGGCTTCGAACGAAATGTATGAGGGTTTGGCCTTGAAGACCACATCGATGATGTCGGCGAGCGGCACGTCGCAGTGGTGCGGGCCTTCGTAGTTGCCCCAGCACAGGTGCATGCGCAGCTGCTCGGGCGGGATGTTGGCGACCGCGTGGTTCAGCACCTCGATGTTGAGCTGGGCGTTTTTGCGGAACTCCTTCACAGGCAGGTCGGCAAACTGGATGTGCCTGCCCATGGCCAGGTCGGGGCAATCGAGCTGCAGCACAAAGCCGGCTTTGGCTACCGCCTCATATTCAGGCCGCATGGCTTCGGCGATGGCGTAGAGATAGGTCTCGCGGTCCTTGTAGTGCTGGTTGGCAAAGAAGAGGCCGACCACACCGGGCGAGGCGGCGCTCATGAAGCCTTCTTCTGACTTGACGTTTGCCAGCGCGTCTTTCAGGTTCTGCGCATCGGTGACGGCAGCCTTGGCATCACGCACGGTGATGGGCCCGGTACAGGCCGGCGTCTTGCGGCGTGAGCGGCCGGGGTCGCCGAACACCTTGCGCTCGAGCACCGGGAAGTCGTTCAGGTCCTGGTATTTGAACGAGTTGCTCTCGCCGCCGAAGCCGTCGAGCCTGTCCTTGATGTAGGTGGCGTAGCTGGGTTTGCTCATCTCGCCGTCGTTGATGATGTCCACACCGGCCTGGGCCTGCTTGCCCACCACCTCGGCCACCGCAGAGCGGATTCGGGCGTCTAGCGCAGCAGGGTCGACCGGCACGCCTTCTTCCTTGGCAAACATCATCTTGATGAGGTCGTCGGGCCTGGGCAGGCTGCCGGTGTGGGTGGTGAGAAAACGGTCGGTGCTGCGCTTCATGTCTTGTCTCCTTGTTGTTGGGGTGGCGTGTTTGAACAGTGTACGTAATGCACCAACCCGGTCGCACTGGCCTCTTTGAACTGGAAGGAGCAGTTTCAATGAAAGCCGGGCGGCGTCCTACACCGCCTTGTTTGCCAAGGCCCCAGCATGGGTTTCTGCGCAGAACTTCACCTGACGGCAAGGTGATGTTGACGCGGAAAGAGCCATGTTCAATCCATCGAATGACCGGGCCGGTCGAGCCCAAGGAGCAAAGAATGAAAACCGATTCAACCCCCGAGTACACAGGCCTGCGTGAAACCCTGCAACGCCTGCAGGCTGCGCCTGTGCCAGATCAATCTGCCATTGACCGTGTGATTGACGAGCTTGAGCAGGTGCAGCTGCGCATCAAGCAAGAGCAGACTGGCATCAAGGGCAACAACCCCAACGAGTGAGCTTTTTGGCTGGCGGAGCTTGGCCTACAGCGCGTGACGCGCAAGGCTGACATGGCGCTGTAGGGGCCAAAGCGAATATCGCGTTTCCCATAAACCAACCCACGGAGAAACGACGATGGCAAGCACTGCAAAAACAGCAGCAAAGAAAACCGCCCCCGCAAAAAAAGTAGCAGGCGCCAAACCGCAGGACGCGATTGCGATTCTGAAAGCCGACCACAAAAAGGTGAGCGGCCTGTTTGAAGAGTATGAAAAGACAAACTCGACCGCGAAGAAGTTCAAGCTGACCAGCCAGATCTGCACCGAGCTCACGGTGCATGCAGAGGTCGAAGAAGAGATTTTCTACCCGGCCGTGAAGGCGGCGCTGAAAGACAAGGAACTGGTGCCGGAAGCCACCGTGGAGCACGCCACGCTGAAAGACCTGATTGCCCAGGTCAAGGACAAGCAGCCTGATGGCGAAATGTTTGATGCGAAGATCAAGGTGATGTCTGAATACGTGAAGCACCACGTCAAGGAAGAACAGAACGAGATGTTCCCCAAGGCACGCAACACCAAACTGGACATGATGGCCCTGGGTGAGCAGATGCTGGCGCGCAAGCAGCAGTTGCTGGGCGCTGCTTCCTGAACTTTGCTGCAAAAATAAAAAAGGCCAGTTACGACTGGCCTTTTTGTGGCGTACGCGTGATGAGACGGAAGTGGCGGATGGTCAGGCTTCGCTTTCGGTGATGAGCCCCATCGACTGCATGCTCCCGAGATTGGTGGAGTGCATCTTGCAATACTCCACCAGTTTTTCAACGTCCTGCGATTTGTCAAAAATCTCGTCGGCACCGAGTGTGCGGCAATGCTCAAGCACGCGCTGCTCGCCGTAGCTGGTGAGCACCACTACTTTTTGTCTGGCTGACCGGCCCTGAACGTGCTTGAGCACGCCGAAGCCGGTGCCCAGGCCGAGAAACAGGTCAACGATGGCGAGGTCCCAGTTGCTGTCGTTGGCGCTCAGCCATTCCTTGGCATCGGCTTCTGTGGCGACCGCCCCCACAAAGCGAAGCGGGGCAATTTCTTCCATCGCGTCTATCAGGGTGTCCCGAATGTCGTCCCGGTCTTCAACCAGGAATGTGCTTAAAACCATAGAACTGAAGCCCACTGTTTTTTTATAGGAAAGCAACTTTAGGGCGAGCGGCAAAAACTTCCAGTGGGCAGCTGCAGTCTTGCCTTGTAGGTGGCGTCTGACAGCGTTGAAGGGTGACTGTGCAACGGTTACGGGTTGTCCACATCGGTGACGAGGCCGTGGTCCTGCATGAAGCCCAGATACGTGGCGTGCACCTTGCAATAGTCGACGAGGCTGGCGATGTCCGTGCTTTTGTCAAAGACCTGGTCTGCGCCCAGGTCGCGGCAGCGCTGCACGATTCCTTCATCGGTGTGGCCCGTCAGGACCACTACCTTCTGCATGGGGCTGCGCGACCGGCAGGCCTTGAGCACGCCCATGCCGCTGCCGTCGAGCAGCATCAGGTCAACAATGGCAAGGTTCCACTGGCCTTCATGGTCCTGCAGCCACTTCCTGGCGGAGGGCTCATCGGTGGCGACGCTGACGAAGCGCACCGACGTCAGCGTTTCCATGGCCTCGACCACGATGTCGCGCGTGTCTTCGTTGTCCTCGACAAGGAACGTGTTGAGTTTGGCGCCTTCAGTCATGATTAAAAGTGCGACGCTTCTGCCCGGGTGCGTCGCCTGCGTCGTCAAAGGCGCTGACCTCGACCTTCATCTCGTCGATCTTCAGCGGTGTGCCGCCGTAGTCAGAAATAAAGGCCACATCGGCGGCATCGCGGCCATAGGCCAGCACGATGCGGCCACCGACGGGCTGCTCTTGCGTTGCATCAAAGGTGTACCAGCGGCCACCGACAAAGGCTTCAAACCAGGCGTGCAAATCCATCGGGTCCAGCTGGTGCAGATAGCCCACCACAATGCGTGCCGGTATCTGCAGGCTGCGGCACAGGGCGATGCCGACGTGAGAGAAGTCCCGGCACACACCGGCGCCGTGATTCAGTGTGTCCATCGCATCGGTGGTGGCTTCGCTCACGCCGTATTTGTATTCAAGGTTGTGGTGAATCCAGCTGCGGATTCTTTCAACCTGTGCATAGCCGGGCAGCGCATCGCCCACGATCTCAAGGGCGCGCTCGGCCATCTTGTCTGAAGGGCAATAGCGGCTTTGCAGCAGGTAGAGCAGGGCGTCGTCTGGCAACTGCTGTATGGGCGTGAGGGGCGCCTCAGGTGCAACCGCGATCTGGGCGTCGACCTCCATGGTCACTTCAACTTCAATGTGCATCTCACCGCGCGGAACCACCAGGCGCTGGCAGAGGTTGCCGTAGCTGTCGACATATTCGGTCGTGGGCACCCAGGGCTGCAACTCGTAACGGTCACTGATGATCCATTGCGCAGCGCCGCTGCGGGGGCGCAGCATGGCGACAAGAGGCGTATCGACCGCAGCGGTCACGGTCAGGGTGCAGGCGGCTTTGAGTTTCATGGGAAAGGTCGGGAAATTGGCGATGTGGCAAACAGCGTGAAAAGCCAAGCTTAGGATGGGAACGTGTAACTGCTTGTAGGCCGTTGGCCGGGGCTTTTGAAGGTCAGGGGTCTGAATGTCTTCTTTGGGCGTCATCGCTGGCCTGACGCCGGTGATAGGTTTGTAATGACTGTGGGCACAGCGCTCAACCCAAGCCGTGACATCAAGGATCAGGTACGCAACACCAGGGTAGTGACCAGCCCGATCACCGCACATGCACCTAGCAAGGGCATCACACCGACCTTGAAGCGGAACAGTGCGATGGCGGCCGCGATGGCGATCAACACCGACACAATGTCGAAGCTGCCGCCGAAGCCCTGCGGCCAGAACACGTGGTACGCGAAGAACATCGCGAGGTTGAGGATGACGCCAACAACCGCCGCCGTGATGGCTGTGAGCGGGGCGGTGAACTTCAGCTTGCCGTGGGTTGATTCAATCAGCGGCCCGCCGGCGAGGATGAAGATGAACGACGGCAGGAAGGTGAAGAAAGTCACCACTGCGGCAGCAGCCGTGCCAGCCATGAAGAGTGCATTGGGACCAAAAACCTGCGCAGTCCAGCCGCCCAGAAACCCGACAAAGGCCACGACCATGATGAGCGGGCCGGGCGTGGTCTCACCCAGCGCCAGGCCGTCAATCATCTGCGCGCCTGTCAGCCAGTGGTGGTGTTCAACCGCGCCTTGGTACACATAGGGCAACACGGCATAGGCACCACCAAAAGTCAGCAGCGCTGCCTTGGTAAAAAACAGGCCAAGCTGGGTGAAGGTACCCTGCACGCCGTACACGGCGGCCAGCCCGGCCATGGTGATCAGCCAGAGACCCATGCCCACGCCCAGTACCTTGAGCAGGTGGTTGCGTGAGAACAGGGCATGTGCCGGGGTGGGTGTGTCGTCATCGATCAGTGCCGGGCCGTAGCCTTGCGCTGCTGCGCCATGACCGCCAGCGCCTGAAAACACGCCGGGTGCGATGCGTGCGCCAAAGTGGCCAATCAATGCAGCGGCAATCACGATGAGCGGAAACGGCGTGTCAAACGCAAAGATGGCCACAAAGGCTGCAGCAGCGATGCCCCACATCCAGCGGTTCTTGAGTGCCCGGCTGCCAATGCGGTGCGCGGCGTGCAACACCAGCGCCGTCACGGCCGGCTTGATGCCGTAGAAAATGCCGTTGACGACGGGCACATCGCCGAAGCGAAGGTAAATCCACGACAGCGCCACCAGGATAAAAAACGAGGGCAGCACAAATAGCGCGCCGGCCACAACGCCGCCCCAGGTGCGGTGCATGAGCCAGCCGATGTAGGTGGCAAGCTGCTGCGCTTCGGGGCCGGGCAGCACCATGCAGTAATTGAGCGCATGCAGAAAGCGCTTTTCGCTGATCCAGCGCCTGCGCTCGACCAGCTCGGTGTGCATGATGGCGATCTGACCGGCAGGGCCGCCAAAGCTGATGAACCCAAGCTTGAGCCAGAAGCGGAAGGCCTCGGCGAACGAGACGGGTTGGGGCGGGGAAGACGGAGAAGGGGGCGTGACGGTGTCCATGGAAAGTCCACTCAAAAGTTATCAGCACTTGGACGGGACACCGTCTACCCATGCGCAGCTTGCAACTGCGCTTTGGCCGGGAGGCTGGTTTCCCGATTTCGGGATCGTAGCAGAGGGGTGGGCTCCGGATCGAGTCTGGGAGGACTTCCAGTGGATCGAATGCTCTGCCCTTCACGACCAAGCCGGGGGTAGCCCGGCGGCTAGTCACTTTTCTTTTGCTTCGCCAAAAGAAAAC
>JAZKCB010000111.1:0-3244 GCA_040388335.1 Pseudomonadota bacterium
ACCACGCAAACATGGCCGCTGCCCACAGCACACCGGCCACATTGGCGGTGGCGACATTGCGCAACCTGAAGAGTCCCAGCGGCATCAGCGGCGAAGCGACGCGTGACTCGATAAAGATGAACGCAGCCAGCAACACCACAGCCGCGCCCAGCAGGCCCAGCGTTTGTGCCGAGCCCCAGCCCGCTTCATTGCCATTGACCACGGCGTACACCGCCAGCATGAGCGAGCCGGTGACGGTGATGGCGCCGCCCACATCAAGCTTGTGCCCGGTCTGGCCGCTGCCTGCGGGAATGAGCGCCATGCACAGCGCAAACACGCCCACGCCAATCGGCAGGTTGACCAGAAAGATCCAGTGCCAGTTGAGCTGGCTGGTGAGCAGGCCGCCCAGCAGCACGCCTATGCTGCCGCCGCCTGCGCAGACAAAGCCATACACACCCATGGCCTTGGCGCGAGCGGCAGGTTCGGTGAAGAGGTTCATGATGAGCGACAGCGACACGGCCGACACCACCGCGCCGCCCAGGCCCTGCACGGCGCGCGCGACGATCAGCATGGCCTGCGACTGCGCCATGCCGCAGGCCAGCGAGGCGATGGTGAACAGCACGATGCCGGCCAGAAACAGCTTGCGGTGGCCATACAGGTCACCCAGCCGCCCGCCCAGGAGCAGGAAGCCGCCGAAGGTCAGCATGTAGGCGTTGACGACCCAGACCAGCGAGGTTTCAGTAAAGCCAAGGTCGGTGCGGATGGATGGCAGGGCGACGTTGACGATGGTGGTGTCGAGCACGATCATCAGCACGCCAAGGCACAGCACCATCAGCGCCCACCAGCGCTTGCGGCTGTCGTGTGCTGTTCCAGTGGTGGGGATGGCGTTCATGCCTTCGCCTCCGGCGCGCCCTGCACGCCTTGCGCGTCGTACTGCTCGAAAAAGTCGATGGCATGCACCTCGATGCACCAGCCGGCCTGCTCGCCCAGCGTGGCTGCTGGATGCAGGGACGCGATGCGCACGGCCTCGTCACGGTCAGCCGCGTCGATGATGAAAAAGCCGCCGACGATCTCCTTGCTTTCGGCAAAGGGGCCGTCGGTCACCTGCGTCTTGCCGGCGCGCGGCTCCATGCGGACAAGGTGGTCGCCCAGCGAGGCGCTGAGCCGCAAATGGCCCGAGGCCTTGAGTTCGGCATCTTTCGCAGGGCACTGGCTGACCAGCGCCTGCTGGTCGGCGGGTGACATGGCGGCCATGTCTGCTGGTTTGTAGTTGGCGAGGCAAAGGTATTTCACGCTGCGGTCCTTTCGTTTTGGCTGATACCTGTACGACGAACGGGGCTTGGCGAAATCGACATTGCCCCTTCAGAAGTGGCTGGGCCGGCAGCAACGCCTCAGGCCAGCAAGCCGGGCAACTCGTGCATTTCGGTGAAGATCGTCATCGCACCGGCCCTGCGCAGCGCATCTGGCGCATCATGCCCCGCCTCGGCCGGGCTGTAGCCGAACACGGTGGCGCCTGCCGCGACGCCCGCTGCCACGCCGGTCACGGTGTCTTCAATGACGACGCAGCGTTGGGGGTCCACGCCCAGCGCTGCGGCGGCGGCGAGATAAACGTCGGGAAAAGGTTTGGAGCGCGGCATTTCATGGCCGCTGAAGATACGGCCCCTGAACCAGGGCATCAGGCCGCACCGGTCCATCTGCAGCTCGACCTTGAAGCGGTCGGCGCCCGACGCGCAGGCGATACGGCCACCGAACAGTTGATGGATTTCTGCAGACATCTCGAGCGCGCCACGTATCGGCTTCACATCACGCACCAGGCCTTCGTTGCGGCGCTCCCGAAAGCGCACCATCCACTCTTCAGTCAACGGCTTGCCGGTATTGGCTTCGATCAGGCCGGCCTGGTCGCGAACCGCCTTGCCCAGGAAAATCGACATGCATTCACGCAGGGTCAGCTTCCAGCCGGACTCCTCCAGCATGTCGCGCAGGACGCCGTTGGTGATGGGCTCGCTGTCGACCAGTACGCCGTCGCAGTCGAAAAGCACGGCTTCAAATTTGGGTTTTGTCATTTTGATGCTACGTTTTTTATAGCTGCTAACGCCCATATTTAAAGGGCTGAAGGCCGATTTGATGGTTAAAAATGGGCTTTTTGGGCTATTTTTCCAGCTTTTTGGCCTCCCCAAGCCGCCTGAGCCAAGCCCAAAAGGCATATTTTGCCGTATACGTTAAATTTTTAATGTCTACAGCAAATTTTTAACGTACACATTAAATTTGGAGATTTAAGCGACCGAGGCCTTTGCAGGCAGTTCAAGCTCACCGTCAAGATAGTACCAACGGCCCTGTTCACGCACAAAGCGGCTGAGCTCATGAATGCGCACCGCCCGGCCATTGATGCGGTAGCGGGCGACGAACTCGACCGTGGCGTGGTCGGCATCCTGAAGCCTGTGAGTGCGCACTTCCAGCCCCAGCCAGCGGGTGTCTGCATCCGCCGCCACATCAGTCGGGCAGGTGCTGGTGTGCCAGGTGGCACGCAGGTAGTCGTCCCGGCAAAGCACAAAGGCGCTGTAGCGAGACCGCATCAGGCTTTCGGCGTCTGGCGCGGGGGTGGTGGCGAAGTCTTCGACATAACGGCCGCAGCAGTGGCCGTACGCCAGCAGCTTTTTGGCCACGCTGGTGCGCCCGCAGGGGCATGGCGTTGAGGCCTGAAGCTGCGTCGCCATGGTTTTCAAGCCTTTTTTGCCTTGCGCTCTTCAAGCGTCTCGGTCGGCGCGCCCTGTTTGACCCATTCGGCGTAACCGCCGTCAATGTGGGCGACGTTGGTCATGCCCATGTCCTGCAGCGTTTTGGCGGCCAGTGCGCTGCGCCAGCCCGCGCCGCAAAACAGCACAAACTCTCTGGATTCATCGGCAAACAGGGGCTTGTGGTACGGCGAGGCCGGGTCCACCCAGAACTCGAGCATTCCGCGCGGCGCGTGGAAGGCGCCGGTGACCGTGCCGGCTGACAGTTCGCGGATGTCCCTGATGTCGACGATCTGGACGTTCGGGTCAGTCAGCTTTGCCTTGGCTTCATCGACGCTGTATGTTTTGACCTGGGACATGGCTTCGGCTACGAGGGTTTGGTAGCCTTTTGTGATTGGCATGGGTTGTCTCCTTTTGTTTGTATTGTCTGCAATTTGGGGTCAGCGTTCGGATGGGCTGTCTTGCCCTTCACGACCAGGCCGGGGGTAGCCCGGCAGCTAGTCACTTTCTTTTGCTTCGCCAAAAGAAAAGTA
>JAZKCB010000112.1:0-5509 GCA_040388335.1 Pseudomonadota bacterium
CTGACGGGCGTCGAGAACAAGGTCTGGGGGCCCATCAAGTATTACTACGAGATCAACGCCTGGTTTCCGAAGAACGTGGTGTTTGTCAGCAGCAAGGCCTTTGATGCCCTCAAGTCCGACGCCCGTAGTCTGGTTCTGAAGGCTGCCGCTGCCGCAGAGACTCGCGGCTGGGATGCCAGCCAGGCGCTGGCGACCAGCGCGACTGAGGAGCTGCGCGCCAATGGCGTGAAGATCGAGCGCATACCCTCCGACCTGGATCTTGAAATCAAACGCATGGGCGAGAAGTTCTCGCGCGAATGGGTGCGCACAGTGGGCAATGAGGCGAACGATATTTTTGTGCCTTATTACCTCAGGCCATAGTTGCCACAACCCTGCAAATCCCGGCGGCCCGAAACCTGCTTGATGAGATCCGACAAACACTGACAGGCGGACGCCAGATCTCCCGCTATCCTTTAGACAACTGCATTCAAAACAATGACGAAAACAAATATATCCTTCACAGACAAGCCGATGACAGACAAACGCTGGCAGTTCTGGATTGACCGTGGCGGCACATTCACCGACATCGTCGCCAAAAAGCCGGATGGCTCGCTGGTCACGCACAAGCTGCTGTCCGAGAACCCCGAGCAGTACCGTGATGCAGCTGTCGCCGGCATACGCCACCTGCTGGGCCTGAAGGCGGGCGAGTCGATCAGTGCCGATGTGGTCGATTGCGTGAAGATGGGCACTACCGTGGCCACCAATGCGCTGCTGGAGCGCAAGGGTGAGCCGACGTTGCTGGTCACGACGTGCGGCTTCCGGGATGCGCTGCGTATCGCTTACCAGAACCGGCCCCGGCTGTTTGACAGAAACATCGTGCTGCCTGAGTTGCTGTACAGCGCCGTGCTTGAAGCGCATGAGCGTGTCGGCGCCCAGGGCGAGGTGCTTCAGGCGCTCGACGAAGCACTGCTGAAGAAAGAGCTGCTCGAGCAATATACCGGGGGCTTACGCAGTGTCGCGATTGTCTTCATGCACGGTTATCGCTACACCGACCATGAAAAGGCCGCCAAACGCATTGCACTAGAGGTCGGTTTCACGCAGGTCAGCACCTCGCATGAAACCAGCCCGATGATGAAGTTTGTGAGCCGTGGCGACACCACTGTGGTCGATGCCTACCTCTCGCCCATCCTGCGTCGCTACGTCGAGCAGGTGGCCGGCGAGATGCCCGGCGTCAAACTCTTTTTCATGCAGTCTTCAGGCGGCCTGACGGATGCGCATGTGTTTCACGGCAAGGATGCGATTTTGAGCGGACCAGCCGGCGGCATTGTTGGCATGGCACGCACGGCGGCCATCGCAGGACACGCCAAGGTGATTGGTTTTGACATGGGCGGCACATCGACCGATGTGTCGCACTACGCTGGCGAGTTTGAGCGCGAGTTCGAGACTCAGGTGGCCGGCGTGCGCATGCGGGCACCCATGATGAGCATTCATACCGTGGCGGCGGGCGGCGGTTCCATCCTGAAGTTTGATGGCGAGCGCTTTCGCGTTGGCCCGCAGAGTGCGGGTGCGAATCCCGGCCCGGCCAGCTACAGGCGCGGTGGGCGGCTGGCCGTAACCGATGCCAACGTCATGGTTGGCAAGGTGCAGCCGAGGTATTTCCCGAAAGTCTTTGGCCCGAACGCGGATGAAGCCTTGAGCTACGAGGCGGTTGAGGCGCAGTTCAACGAACTGGCAGGCCAGACCGGCCGCAGTGCGGAGGTGGTGGCTGAAGGCTTTATCAACATTGCCGTGCAGCAGATGGCCAATGCCATCAAGAAAATCTCGGTCGCACGCGGCTATGACGTCACGCGCTACACCCTGCAATGTTTTGGCGGCGCGGGCGGCCAGCATGCCTGCCTGGTGGCTGATGCACTCGGCATGACGCGGGTGTTTGTGCACCCACTGGCCGGCGTGTTGAGCGCCTACGGCATGGGCCTTGCCGACCAGAATGTGATTCGTGAACAGGCGATCGAACTCAAGCTCACCGCATCTGCGCTGCCTGAAATCGCCGAAAAGCTCAATACCCTGGCTGCTACCGCCGAGAGCGAGCTGCAGCGCCAGCAGGTGAATACCGGCGACATCACGACGCATCATCGTGTGCACGTGCGCTACGAGGGCAGCGATGCCGCGCTGGTTGTACCTTTCGGCACGCTGGATCAGATCGAGTCGGGATTCGAGTCTGCCTACAGACAGCGCTTTGCCTTCCTCATGCAGGGCAAGGGCTTGGTCGTTGAAGCTGTCTCTGTCGAGTCCGTGGTGGCGGGTGACGCGCCTGCCGAGCCGCGCCATGCGACCCATGAGTCGCGCGAGGTGCCGCGCCGCGAAACGGTGAAGATGTATTCGGGCGGCCAGTGGCACGATGCCGCACTGGTGGTGCGAGAAGACCTGCAGCCCGGTGACATCATCTCCGGACCGGCCATCATTGCCGAGAAAAATGCGACGACGGTTGTCGAACCCGGCTGGGAAGCGGCGCTGACGGCGCTTGATCACCTGGTACTGGACCGCCGCGCCGAGCGCGCCATCAAGTTTGCGGCGGGCACGAATGTGGACCCGGTGCTGCTGGAGGTGTTCAACAACCTCTTCATGAACATTGCCGAGCAAATGGGCCTGCAGCTGCAGAACACGGCTTACTCGGTCAACATCAAGGAGCGCCTCGACTTTAGCTGCGCCTTGTTTGACACCGCAGGCAACCTGATTGCCAATGCGCCACATATGCCGGTTCACCTGGGTTCAATGGGTGAGAGCATCAAGACCGTGATTCGCGAGAACGCCGGCAAGATGCAGCCCGGTGATGTGTACGTGCTCAATGACCCCTACCATGGCGGCACGCATTTGCCAGACATCACCGTCATCACACCGGTCTACCTGGGCGCATCGACCGAGCCGACGTTTTATGTCGGCTCGCGCGGGCACCACGCCGACATCGGCGGTACCACGCCGGGTTCCATGCCGCCGTTCTCGACACTGATTGAAGAGGAGGGCGTGCAGATCAACAACGTCAAGCTGGTCGCGCGCGGTGTGCTGCGTGAAGCGGAGATGGTGGCGCTGCTCAAGAGTGGCAAGTACCCGAGCCGCAACCCGCAGCAGAACATGGCCGACCTGAAAGCGCAGATTGCCGCCAACGAAAAGGGCGTGCAGGAACTGCGCAAGATGGTCGAGCAGTTCAGTCTGGAGGTGGTGCTGGCTTACATGCGCCATGTGCAGGACAACGCTGAAGAGTCTGTGCGCCGCGTGATTACCAAACTGAAGAACGGTGACTTCAACCTGCCGCTTGATAACGGCGCACAGATCAGGGTGGCGATTCGTGTGGATACGAAAAACCGCAGTGCAGAGATCGACTTCACGGGCACATCGGAGCAGCAGACCAACAATTTCAATGCGCCCACAGCGGTGTGCATGGCAGCGGTGCTGTATGTGTTCCGCACGCTGGTTGATGACGATATTCCGCTCAACGCGGGCTGCCTGAAACCGCTCAAGGTCATCATCCCGGCCGGTTCCATGCTCAATCCAGATCCACCGGCTTCGGTGGTCGCGGGGAACGTCGAGACCTCCACCTGCATCACCAACGCGCTTTATGGTGCGCTCGGTGTGATGGCTGCCAGCCAGTGCACGATGAACAACTTCACCTTTGGCAACCAGCGCCACCAGTATTACGAAACCATTTCGGGCGGCTCCGGTGCCGGCGGCGTGACGGATGGTGAGGGCAAGGTGCTGTCCGGCTTTAACGGCACGTCGGTGGTGCAGACGCACATGACCAATTCACGGCTGACCGACCCCGAGGTGCTGGAGTTCCGTTTCCCGGTGCGACTGGAGAGCTACGAGATCCGTGAGGGCTCGGGCGGTGCAGGGCGCTGGCATGGCGGCAACGGCGGCGTCCGGCGTGTGCGCTTCCTCGAACCAATGACGGCCAGCATTTTGTCTAACGGCCGCTTGCACGGCGCCTTTGGCATGGCCGGCGGCCAGCCGGGCGAAGTTGGCAAAAACGTGGTGCTGCGGTCTGACGGGCGCATCGAGGCGCTGGGCCATATCGGCCAGGCAGACATGCTGCCCGGCGATATTTTCGAGATTCATACACCGGGCGGTGGCGGATTTGGCGCGGTCTGAAGAAGAAACCTGGAGTGCGGCATGAAAAGTGACATGGAGAGCGCTTCACGGATTCGGCGTTGGTTTGGAACCGGCCCGCGCTGTGACGATGCATACGGTGAGCATGGCCTGCTGCCGGCTGTGACGCCGCCTGATCTGGGCCATATCCGCAGCGTCATGCTGGGGGCCGTGGCCTCGTGCAGCGAAGCCAGTCGCGTGCGCATAGAGGACCAGCTCAAACATGCCACCTCGGCTGTTGAACTCTGGCTGATACGCGCCGACATCTTTCAATGCCTGGCGCGTGAGGTGGGGCAAAAGCATGCCGCGCAACAGGTCGCGGAGCTCGCCCCACTTTTCAAGGACGCATTGCCGGGCGTTGCAGCCGCCGGGAAAAGTCTGGACAATCGCCGGGATGCCCCAGGACTTTATTGAGCTTTACCGCTTTCAGGCCAGGTACAACCGCTGGATCAACGAGCGCATGTATGCGGCCTGCGAGCAGCTTTCAGACGCGGAGCGAAAGCAGGACCGCGGCGCCTTCTTCGGCTCCATCCACCGCACGCTGAACCACATCGTGGTGACCGACCAGGTCTGGCTGCGCCGCTTTGCGCGTGCTGGGGTTGAAAACGGCCTGCGTTTTGAGATGCTGGAAGGCGACCTGATCACCATCCCCGAAGCCTATCAACTGGACGCGGTGGCCTTTGAAGACTGGGCCAGCCTGAAGGCCAAACGGGAGCAGCTTGATGAGGCTATTCAGATCTGGACGGCCGAAATGCCGGCAGGCTATCCGCAAATGCGCATGGGTTACAGCAACTCGAAGGGAACGAGGCGCGATCATCCCGCCTGGCAGGCCATGACACACCTGTTCAACCACCAGACCCATCACCGCAGCCAGGCGATCACGCTGCTGACCCAGGCCGGGGTGGATATTGGCGTCACGGACATGCTGGCGCTGATGTGACGGCCTTCGGTTTGCTATCAAATAAATAGCTGCTCACGTCCGTTTCCATTGGTCTGAAACCCGATTTGACTCCTGAAAATGGGCATTTCTGAGGGGTTTTGAGCTTTCAAACAATCCAGGCCGCTGCCTGGGCCTTTTGAAAACAGCTGTAATAGCTATATTAGCTGTTTTTGGCGCAATCCCGGGGTGACCTGAAGCCGCGCCATTTCCAATGACGGGCCATAAAAAAACCCGCCTGAGCGGGTTTTTTGTTGAAGCAGTTCTGGATTACTTCTTGGCGGTGCTTGCTGCGCTGGCAGCTGGCTTGGCGGTTTCGGCTTTTGCGTCGGCCTTGGCATCAGCTTTGGCGGCTGGCTTGGCATCTTTGGCTGCCTTTGCAGCTTTTTCATCAGCCTTGGCTTTGGCATCAGCTTCTTTTTTTGCCTTGGCTGCATCAGCCTTGGCCTTCTT
>JAZKCB010000112.1:5609-10014 GCA_040388335.1 Pseudomonadota bacterium
CCTTTTTCTCTTCGGCCTTGGCGGCTGGTTTGTCGTCCTTCTTGGCCGCTGCAGGTGCGGCGGCGACGCCCTTGAAGCTGCTGCCGCCGACCGTCAGGCCTTCTGCGGAGAACTTGGCCGCATTGCCTTCACCCACGCCCTTGACGCGGGTGATGAAGTCTTCCCAGCTCTTGAAATCGCCTTTTTTACGCTCATCAATGATCCGGCCGGAGATGGCGGGGCCAATGCCCTTGAGGCCGTCCAGGTCGGCGGCCGTGGCCTTGTTGACATCAACAGCAGCAAAAGATACTGCCATGTACATGGCGGCGACAAACGCCAGCAATTTTTTGAACATGAGAAACCCCTCGAAATATTTTGGATTGGAGAACCGTTTGAATCACCCTTAAAGGGTGAATCTGTTTAACGGCTGGCTCAGGGAAGGCGTTGACCGAAGCCCTGGCGGCAGAAAAGGGGAAAACCCTAGCTGGCCGAACGTGACAGGCTGGCCATGTACGACGCCACGCCGCTTTGAACGTTTGAGAACAGGTGTTTGCAACCTGCCGCGCGCAGGGCGCTCAGGTCGGCCTGGGTGTAGCACTGGTATTTGCCTGCCAGCGCGTCCGGGAAGGGTACATAGTCAATCATGCCGCCGCGCGTTGCCTCTTCAAGGCTGAGCGCTACCTCGCCCTGTGACTGGCGCAGTGAATTGACGACGGTGAGCGCGACATCATTGAACGGCTGGGCCTGGCCAGTGCCGAGGTTGAAGATGCCCGAAGCGCCGGGGTTGTCAAGAAACCAGAGGTTGACTGCCACCACATCGTCGATAAAGACAAAGTCGCGCATCTGCGCGCCGGGTGCGTAGCCGCCATATTCGCCAAACAGCTTGACCTTGCCTTCTGCCCGGAACTGGTTGAACTGGTGAAACGCCACACTGGCCATGCGGCCCTTGTGCTGCTCATGCGGGCCGTAAACGTTGAAGTAGCGAAAACCTGCGACCTGGGTTGTGGCGTTTTCAAACCTGGTGCCCAGCTCGCGGCGCAGGCGCTGGTCGAACAGCAGCTTGGAGTAGCCGTAAACGTTGAGCGGCTTTTCAAACGCGGGCGATTCGGTAAAGGTTTCCGAGCCGCCATAGGTTGCGGCCGATGATGCGTACAGCAGGCGTGTGCCTTGATCCTGGCAGGACTGGTAGAGCTCGCAGGACAATGTGTAGTTGTTGTCCATCATGTACTTGCCGTCGAGCTCCATGGTGTCGCTGCAGGCGCCTTCATGAAACACCGCCTCGACCTCGCCAAACGCGCCTTCTGCGAACAGGTCGTAGAAGTCATCGGCATCGACGTAGTCTGCAATCTGCAGGCTCGCCAGGTTCTTGAATTTGTCGCCTTCGGTCAGGTCATCGACGGCAATGATGTCGTCGATGCCGCGTGCGTTCAGGCCTTTGACGATATTGCTGCCGATAAACCCCGCGGCGCCGGTCACAACTATTTTCATAAGATCCTCGTGTCAGTGGGATGCAAACAGCTCGTCGTAGCTGACAGTGGCCGTGCCGAACTTGCCGACGACGATGCCGCCTGCGCGGTTAGCCACCGGTACGGCGTCGCGCAGGCTCATACCCGCAGCTGCCATGGCGGCCAGCGTGGCGATCACCGTGTCGCCGGCGCCGGTCACGTCGAACACTTCGCGCGCGACGGCGGGTACGTGCAGAAAGCCGGCATCGTCAAACAGGGTCATGCCGGCTTCTGCACGCGTGAGCAGCAGCGACCCCAGCTTGAGGCTGGCGCGGAGGTTTTGCGCCTTGACCTGCAGGTCGGCTTCATCCCGCCAGTGGCCAATGACCTGCTCAAGTTCTGCGCGGTTGGGTGTGATGATGGTGGCGTTGCTGTAGCGTGTGTAGTCGGAGCCCTTGGGGTCGACGAGCACCACTTTTCCCGCGGCACGCGCCTGCTCGATCATCAGCGGAATATGTGCCAGGCCGCCTTTGCCGTAATCAGAAAACAGCACGGCGCCATGCTCCGGATAAAGCTTTTCGAAAGTCGCTGACTGGGACGCCAGCACTTCGTTTTCAGGCGTGTTCTCGAAGTCCAGCCGGATCAGCTGTTGCTGGCGGCCAATGACGCGCAGCTTGACGGTGGTTTTGAGTTTGGTGTCACGGCCAAAGTGCGGTGTGATGCCGGTCTTGGCGACCAGCGCTTCCAGCAGGTGGCTGGCCTCGTCGTCACCCACCACGGTCAGCAAGGAGGCCTGCGCACCAATCGACACAATATTTGCTGCCACGTTGGCAGCACCGCCGACGCGCTCTTCCGTGTGCGAGATGCGCACCACCGGCACCGGTGCTTCTGGCGAAATGCGATCGACAGCACCGTACCAGTAGCGGTCCAGCATGGCATCGCCGACGACGAGAACGCGGGCAGACGATATTTTTTCTTTTGTGAGAGTCATGTCAGGTGGGCTGATTCAGGTGGCGAGCTACAGTTCTTCAACTCTTCGGGCGGGGTAGCTGTCCCATGCCTGGCAACCCGGGCAATGCCAGAAGTGCTGGGTTGCCTCAAATCCGCAGGCAGCGCAGCGGTAGCGCATCAGGGGCTTGGTGGCCTGGTCGAGTGCGCGCTGCACCAGCTTGTGGTTTTCTTCTGTTCCCAGGGCCTCGCCGGCGATCCAGCGGGATGCGGCAACAAGCGATGGTTCGCGTTCCAGGTGCCTGATGTACCAATTTCGGGCTGATGATGGTTCATCGTCCAGCCGTACGATGGCTTCCAGGATGTCCACCGACGGCATGTTGGCGTAATGTGCCTTCAGCAACTCGACCGCCCGGGATCGCAAAGCCTTGTTCTGCGCAATCTTGACGACGAGGCTGGCCGCGAGAGGCAGGGCCTGGGGCGCTGTCTTCTCGAGCTGTCGCAGGGTATCGAAAGCGGCCTGAGGATCGCCGAGCTGGTTATAGAGCTTTGCCAGGTCTATCAGTGGCCGCGCAAGCGCAGGCGCCAGCTTGCAGGCGGTTTTCAGGATGTCCTTGGCCTTGTCTGCATCGCCGGCGGTAACAGCCGTGGCCGCCTGCTCGCAGAGGTAGTGGGCTTGTCTGCCGCTGAAGCTGCCGTGGCTGACGCTGTCCAGCTTGCTGGCAATCTCGCTTGCATGCTGCCAGTCGCGTGAGCGTTCGTAGATCGACAGCAAGGCGAGGCGCGCTTCTTCTTCATAGCTGGTACCTTCCAGCTTTCGCAGCGCCACCTCTGCCCGGTCCAGCAAGCCGGCTTTCAGGAAGTCGAGTGCCAGCGCATGCTGGGCACGATCGCGCTCCGGCTGTGCGAGGTCGCCGCGGGACATGAGGTGCTCATGCACACGCACCGCGCGTTCATATTCGCCGCGGCGCCTGAACAGGTTGCCCAGTGCGAAGTGAAGTTCGGAGGTGTCGGGGTCGTTCTGGACGGCTTCAATAAATGCGTCGATGGCCTGGTCCTGTTGCTCATTCAGCAGAAAGTTCAGGCCGCGAAAATAAGCCTTGGGCGCCTGGCGGTTTTCTATCCGTAGCTGCCGGATGTCAATGCGTGAGGCCAGCCAGCCCAGGGTGAAGGCAACCGGCAGGCCCAGCAGAATCCAGGTGAAATCAAAGTCCATGGCGCGGGATGCTGCTCAGGCTGTCGGCCGGTGCGCTGGATGACACGGCGTTGTCCGCAACGGTTGTATCGATAGCAGGATGCATGCGCGTCATCTTTCGTTTTCGCCACCAGCGCGGCATCATCATCAGCACGCCCAGAGCCAGCCCGCAACTGAAGGCTGCCAGCACCACCAGCACCAGCGGTGCCGTCCAGAGCGTGCCAAAAAAGAAATGCACGCCAACGGCTTGCTGGTTATTCAGCGCAAAAGCAAAAAGGGTAAAAAAAATGGCTGCCTTAAGCAGCCATATCAGGTATTTCAATTGGCCTGGCTCCTGGAGTTTCCAGGGGCAATTGTAGCCAGCGCCCCGACAGTCGGGGTTATTTTGGTGCCTTCGGAGGCTGCGTTGTCAGCAGCTCCTGAGTACGCGCATCCACTGCTTCGCGCAAGGCCTTGCCAGGCTTGAAGTGGGGGACACGTTTCTCAGGGATGGCGACGCTTTCGCCCGATCGCGGGTTCCTGCCCATGCGGGGAGGGCGGCGATTGACCGAGAAGCTGCCAAAACCGCGAATTTCGATCCTGTGTCCACGCACCAGCGCGTCACTCACCGCATCAAGAATGGTCTTGACGGCGTATTCGGCATCACGGTGCGTCAGCTGGCTGAAACGTGCAGCCAGTTCTTCAACAAGATCGCTTCGGGTCATAAGAATGTGGGGACGGAAAAATGGCGTGCCATTGATTGCTCAGGCACGCCATGTTTGCAGGGGTCCGATTATTTCTCGGCGTTGTCCATCTTGGCGCGCAGCAGTGCGCCGAGGTTGGTCAGGCCGGCGTTGTC
>JAZKCB010000113.1:0-4946 GCA_040388335.1 Pseudomonadota bacterium
ACTTGTCTGAGCCGCAGGCGAGTTGTTTCAGACCCCGGCTGGACCGAGCATCGCAGGGTGCCCGCAGCGAAGCGTAGGGACGACGAACAGGGTCGCCTTTCTTTTGGTTACTTTTCTTTGGCGAAGCAAAGAAAAGTGACTAGCTGCCGGGCTACCCCCGGCCTGGTAGTGAAGGGCGAGTAACCACCCTCAATCACTACTCCGTTCATCCGAACGCCGGGCCTTCTCAGGCCGAGGAATCTTCTTGAATTTGATCAAGCGATTGGTTTCAATCTTGTCTTTCTTCACCTGCCGCTCAGCATCAAGCAATTGCCCTGCAGCAAGCCAGCCAGAAAATTCCTCTGGCGTTTCCAGGGTAATCCGCCCCAAAGTGGATGCGCGAAATTCGTAAATCACGATTTCAGCGGCCTTCTGCAGATTGACCCGTCCCTTGGTCAGAACCGCCCCGCGCTTGCGGCCGATTTCTTCGAGCATCTGCTCGTCAGTGATGCCGGGCGTGACCTCAACCTTGTAGCGCGCTTCCAGAGCTGCCGGATAGGTTTTGATCAGGTAGTCGAGCAGCTCGAGCGCAACTTCTTCTTCGTTGAAGGCATTGCGGCCAATCGCGCCGCTGGCCGCCAGGTTGTAGCCGCTCTTGGCGACGATGATGCGCGGCCACAGCATGCCGGGCGTGTCCCACAGGTAAAAGCCGTCGGCCAGCACCAGCCGCTGCTCGACCTTGGTGATGCCGGCTTCATCGCCGGTTTTGGTGGCGCGTTTGCCGGTCAGGGTGTTGATGAGCGTGGACTTGCCGACGTTGGGAATGCCGCAGATCAGTACGCGCATGGGCTTGACCATGCTGCCGCGCGTCGGCGCCAGCGCGTGGCAGGCATCAATCAGGCGGCGGGCCGGCGTGGTCTCGCTGGCGTCGAGTTCAATCGCCCGGGTGTTGGGCATGGCGTTGTAGTAGTCCAGCCAGAGCGGCGTGCGTTCTGCGTCGGCCAGGTCGCGCTTGTTGAGCACCTTGAGCGCGGGTTTGCCGCTGGTCAGCTCGGCCAGCATGGGGTTGGCACTCGACCCGGGCAGGCGCGCGTCCAGCAACTCAATGACCACATCAATCTCCTTGATGCGCTCACTGATGGCTTTTTTGGTCAGGTGCATGTGACCTGGAAACCACTGAATGGCCATCGGGATCTGTCTTTCTTCTTGACCGCAGTTTCGTGCGGGTTTGCTGGCCCCGGCGCCCGTAGGGGCGGATTAAGGGGAAAATCGGTGTCACGCGGACTGCTGCGCTGTATCGCTGCCTTTTCGGCCGCGAGCTGCCATCCCCCTATTTTCCTTTAAAAGACTGCTCATGCCCCTGCCCAACGCTCCAACCCAGAAACCCACACCCGGCAAGGCCGCCCAGGCCAGCACCAAGGCCAACAACGAACTGGCCATGAAAGGTATCCTGCTGATCATGATCGGACTGGGGGTGCTGGTGTCGCCCTACTTCATCACCTCGCCGGGCATGCAGGGCATCGTGGCCAAATCGACGCTGGTCGGCTGGTTTGCGCTGGTGCTGGGCATTGCCTTTGTCGGTGTCTTCTTCAGGCGCCGCATGGCGGCATCCTCAGGCACCTGACTGGCGGTTGGCTGTGGACGGAGGCATCGCAGATGTCAACACGGCCCTGGCGCGCATCCAGGCGCTGCAGCTGCGCCTTGACGCCCACGGGGCCCGCTTTCGCGGCCCGCCTGCGGAGCCGACGACCTGCTGCGGCCGGGGCTGCAACGGCTGTGTCTGGGAAAGCTACTACGCGGCGGTGGGCTGGTGGTGCGAAGAGGCTGAAGAAGCGCTCACATCCTGATTTTTAACGTATACGGCAAAAATTTAACGTGTACGTTAAATTTGGAGTCTTGTTGCGGCTTTTACGACCCCCAGAACGCCAAAAATTACCCAAAAAGGCCATTTTCAGACATGAAATCGGGCTCCAGACCAATGAATACAGGCGTGAGCAGCTACTAAAAATATAGCAAATCCCGTCCTGGCCGGTGCGATCAGGCCGTCACTGCCACCTTGCGATGGCCTATGACCAGGCGGTCCGCCGACACATATTGCTCGCGGTAGACCTCAAACGGCATGGTGTCGGACTTTTCGATCTTCTCCTGCTCCAGCACCGAGGCCAGGGTCAGACGGTTGAAGTGGGTTTGCCACTCCGGCAAAAACGGCAGGGCCAGCAGGGTGGACCGGGTCTTCTCGGATTGGGCGCGCACAAAGTTGATGAAGGAATTGTCGAACTCGCCCTCCACCGCGGCCAGCACACGGGCCGACGGCAGGGTCGCCGGGTCACGCAGGCCGACCATCGCAGCAGCGAGTGCATCGCGGTGATGCGTGCCGCCCTGCGCGGCGTCCAGCGCGTCGGCAATCGGTGCGCATTCGGCCACGATCTGCTCGCCCCATTCCACCAGCGAGACCTCCTGGCCAAAACGCTCCAGCATCAGCCCGGGCTCCCGGCCACGCGCCGCCGTACGGTGCTGGTTGCGGCCCAGCGCGGAAATTTCCGCAGGGCTGTCGTCGGGGCTGCTTGAGAGCAGGCAGTGCATCAAAAACACATCCAGAAAGCGCATGGTCTGCGCCGTGATGCCGACCGGAATGAAAGGGTCCAGGTCCATCAGCCGCACTTCGATGTATTCAACGCCGCGCTCACGCAGCGCATGCAGCGGGCGCTCGCCCTGGAAGATCACCCGCTTGGGGCGGATGGTGCCGTAGAACTCGTTTTCGATTTGCAGCAGCGTGGTCGCCAGCTGGTTGTAGTCGCCGCCGGGGTTGCGGATACCGACCTTCTCATAAGGCGGGTAGGGGCGGGTCAACGCATCGGCGAGAGACTCTGCATAGCCCTCCAGGCTGTTGTAGCTGACGGCCAGCGAGGCCTGCGCATCGCTCTGGTAACCCAGCCGGCCCATGCGCAGCGAGGTGCCGTAAGGCATGTGCATGGTGTAGTCGCCGAGCTTTTGCAGCTCGTGGTCGCGGCCCTGGACAAAGGTCGAACAGACGGCGGGTGAGGCGCCAAACAGGTAGAGCAGCAAAAACGCCTGGCGGCGGAAATTGCGGATCAAGCCGAAATATTCTTCATTGCTGACGCCGGGCAGCGACCAGTTGTAGTGAATGCCCGAAATCGTCTGCATGCGCCTGCCGTAGCGGTGCGACAGGCCGAGCCGGTAAACGCTCTTGGCGCGCCCCACGTTCGACGAGCCGAAACGCGCCACCGGAATGGTCTCATCGGTCGGCAGGCCGCAGGGCATGCTCGAGACCCAGAGCATTTCGTCGCCTATGGCCTTCATGGACTGGTAGGTGAACTGGTGGATGCGCGTGAGTTCGTCCAGCGCAGCTTCGACGCTGGGGTGTACCCCGGTGACCAGTTCAACCTGTGATTCGCTGAAGTCGGTGGTGATGTTGGGGTGCGTGAGGGCCGAGCCGAGTGCGGCCGGGTGCGGCGTGAGCGCCAGACCGCCGGAGCGCTGGGCGCGCAGGCTTTCCTTTTCAAGGCCGCGGCGCATGCCCTTGAGGCGTTCAGGCGTGAGCGCGCCGAGCCGGTCCCTTACAAGGCCTGCTTTTGCCGCCTGCTGCGTGCCTGTGGCCGCCTGCAATTTGTCCATAAACTTGTTCCCGCCGATTCCTGAATTGGGGTGGAAGTTATCACAGCCGGGGAGTTCACGCTGGCGCACGGGCGCTTTCCAGCACAGCGCGGTGCGGTCAGCGAAGGGCCCGCATGCACGATGCCGGGGAAAACGCTAGGCATTCCTGCGCAGTACAGGCCCTTCGCCAAATATCGAAAAAGCCCGCTTTGTAGCCGCAAAAACCACGACATCAGACCACAGGTACACCAATCATCTTGACTTGCCCCGCGCGCTAAACGACGATGAACACCCGCCTGTCGCCGCATGCCTCCACCCGGAGCGGCAACTACGGGCCTGATTGAAGATTATTGAATTTCCTGCCGTGCAACGCTTTCCATAAAAAAAATGAAAAAATTTCTCTCCGGATTGTTTGGCTCCAGGACAACGGCATCGCAGACCGCGCCATCTGCCGCGCGTGACAGCCGCGACAACCCGCTCACCATCGAAGACGGCTCTGAAAACGCCACCCGCCGCCAGCTCATCCAGGTGCTGCTGCGCGACGTGCTGCGCAAAAGCGGTATCCCCGCCGAATGGATTGAATGCCAGATGCTGCTGGTAGCCAGCCGTACACGCGGTCAGGGCATGTACGTGCGCCTGGTCGTCAAGCACTGGGACGAACGGCTGATGAACTACCTTTTCGCCTTTCAGCAAACGCTGATGACGGACATCGCCCGCTTCGAGCCCAACGCATCCGAGTGGCTGTACGGCATCTCCTGGCAGCTCGATGTTGCAGAAGACTGCCCCTATGGCGCCCTGCCCGAAAAAGCTTTCTGGGTGGAGCCGGTCAGGGTCGTCGAACCGGCGCCCAGGATCGTCATGGCCACCGCCATTCCCGAAGTTCTGGCCGACCCGGACAAGCCTGCCTTCAGGTCCACCACAGACGACGAAGAAACCAACCGGGCAAGAGACCTCGAACGCCTTTTCGCCATCCGCGACCAGGAACTGGACCGTGAGGCCGCCAGTGGCCTGACGCCGGTGGGCTACGAAAAAACCCAGCCTTCGGCGCTGTAAGCCCTTCCTCAGGGAAAACGCCGAGCACCGCACGCCTGATTCCTGCGGGCCTGATGCTACGCTGGCCTGATGACCACTCACGCCACAGACCCCTCCTCCCTGGCCGATTCACGCGATGCCGTGATGCGGCTGCTGGTCACCCTGGCACTCATGACCATAGGCTCTGCCGGCATGTATGTCGTTCCCGTGGTGCTGACGGCTGTGCAGGCCGGGTTCGGCGTGGCGCGCGCCGATGCATCCCTGCCCTACACCCTGCTGATGATCGGTTTCGGGCTGGGCGGCATGTTGATGGGCCGGCT
>JAZKCB010000114.1:0-8125 GCA_040388335.1 Pseudomonadota bacterium
CGCAACCTGCGTTTTGCAGCACTGAAGTTCTCGCCGCACATCACGGCCTCGCCACGCACATCACACAGCTTCGAATCGCGTCTGCTGGTGTCGTGCCACAAGCAGGGGGTTGCCACAGTGGCCCAGGGCGGGCGCGAGAGCCATGTCCAGCCCGGGGATTTTTTTGTGATCGACCCGTCAAAGCCTTTTCATATTGAAACCAGTGACATACATGTGCACTCTGTCTACCTCAAGCCCGGCGCACTGCGCCAGATCCTTCCGCAACTTGACTCGTTGACCGCCCGTGCGATCAGGCCCGGCAACGCAGGCGCATCGATGTTCACCTCGGTGCTCGACCAGCTGTTTGCAATGGCACCCTCGATGTCGGAAGACGACGCGGATGACCTGTCGGATGCACTGCCGCACCTGCTCGCACCGGCGCTGCGCGGTCTCGACCAATCCGCTGATGAATCTCCCTCACGCCTGAAGGCCCTGCACCGCCAGCGCATCACGCGCTTTGTGCGCGACAACCTATGGGACAGCAATCTTGACGCGAATGCGATTGCGCGGGCTGTCAACCTGTCGCCCCGCCATGTGTATGAGCTGTTCTCTGAAGACGACAAGACCCTGATGAAGTCGGTCTGGAAACAGCGCCTGGAGCTATGCAGGCGTGACATGGCCGAGCCCGCGCTGAAAAACAGGACCATTGGGGAAATTGCCTACAACTGGGGCTTCAGCAATGTCTCGCATTTCAGCCGCTCCTTCAAGGCAGAGTTCGGAAACAGCCCGCGCGAATTCCGCAGGAAACTGGCGGGCATTACCGTCCAGTAAGGTGCTGCGTCAGATGGGTTCCGCAAGAATGCGCAGCGACTGCTCCACCAGCTCGGCCTGACGCTGAAGCGGCTCGCGCGCCTGTTCGCGGCGGCCGATTTCCAGCGAGTTCTCAACCACCAGCCGGCAGCGCTCATAGCGGCGCGCCATGAAGCCGGCGAAGGCCTGCTCCACGGAATCGCAGGCTGCGATTTCCTCCCCCAGCACCAGCGCGTCTTCAACCGCCATGCCTGCGCCCGAAGCCAGTTGCGGGGTGGTCGGGTGCGCCGCATCGCCGATCAGCAGGACGCGGCCCTTCTCCCAGGGCAGTGGCAATAAAAATCCCTCCAGCGGCCTGAGCACAATTTCATGCGACGGGCCCAGGCTTTCGCGCACGTCGCTCAGGACGCCGCCATAACTTTCAAGGAGTTTTTTAAGCTCTGTGTGCAACCGGGCTTCCGGCACGGGCTCCCTCCGTTCCACGGTTTCCAGCACAAACATGTACATCTCGTTGCGGGACACCGGCGTCAGGCCCACCTTCAAGGGTCCGCCCAGAAAGAACATCCTGCGCTCAACCGAGGCAGGCCGCGGCACCGTGACACGCCAGACACATTGACCGGAGTATTTCGGACCCGGTGCATCCGGGAAAAGCAGCTTGCGCACACCCGAGAACACACCATCAGCGCCCACCACGAAGTCATACTTCCCGCTGGTTCCGTCTGAAAATATTGCAGCAACGCAGCTTTCTTCTTCATTCAGTGCAGCAACCGTGATGCCCAGCCGCACCTGCGCCCCGCTTTCAACAGTGCGGCCCGAAAGAATCTTGTGCAGCAACGGCCGCATGATGCCGCCAGAGCCGGGAACGTCGTCATCAGCAACGATGGGCGTGGGGACGATGTGGGATGGCACACCCCTGATGTCGCAAACCTGTATGCCATGGCCAGTGAAGGCCTCTGCCCTGACCTGCTCCAGAATGCCAAGCGCCTTGAACGCGCGCAAGGTGGGGCCGGTGATGGAGATGCCGGCACCGTAAACCCGCCATTGCGGATCCAGGTCGATCAGGTCGACCTCCATACCCTGCCTGCGCAGCGTGATGGCTGCGGACATGCCCGCAATGCCTCCGCCGACGACAAGCGCCTTCCTGATTTTCTTCTTTGAATGTGACATGCCGTGAAGGTTATGGACGCGCCGCAGATGCGTCAATCGAATCGCGGCAAAACGCCGGAAAAGTCAAAAGGCATGGCGCGCCGGGTCAAGAGCGCCCTGACGCCGTGAGTGCCGGACACAGCAGGCACCCCCCCGCCACAAAACCAGTCAAGTCCCGCTACTGATTGGGAACAACACGCTGCACCCTCTTTGCCTACGATCAGCCAAAGCAGATCATTACGGAGAACAATTTGTCAGCCACCTTCAACCCGCAGGTCACCGACCGGCCCAAGACCCTCGAGGAGGCAAAAGCCTGGATGGCCCAGCGGCTGCCGTCTCGCAACCACCCCCTGAATGCGTTGACGCTTGAAGACGGGCCTGCGCAGATAGCCGGCATTCCAGGGCTGGACGGCGAAGCCTGGGGCACCTACTGGAAGGCGCAGGGCGACATGGTTCGCGCTCAGGCGGAAAGCGCTGAAAAAGCCCATGCACCAAGCGCCCAGGCGCTGTATCAGAAGGCTAGCGGCCTGTATTTCATCGGCCGCTTTCCCTGCCCCAACCACCCGGCCAAGCAGGCCTGCGCAGTGGCGGAGCGCGAGACCTATCTGGCCGCCAGCCGTTTCTGGAAAGAGCCCATCACCCGCGTCGAACTGCCTTTCGAAGGCAAGGCCGATGAGGGCAAAAAAGTGGTGGTCCTGCTGCGTCGACCTGCCGGTGTGGAGCGCCCACCCGTGGTGGTGATGTGGGGCGGTGTGGACGCCTACAAGGAACAGATGACAGCGGCCAGTGACGCGTTCCTCGCGCGCGGCGTGGCGACGGTGGCGATGGACAACGCCGGCACAGGCGAGTCGCCTGTCCGGGGTGTGCCCGATGCTGAACGCCAGTTCATCACCGTGCTGGACTGGGTGCGCCATCAACCCACGCTGGACGGTGCAAAGCCGGGCTGCCTGGGCCGCTCTTTCGGCGGGTATTGGGCCACCAAGCTGGCGCACCAGTTTCCCGACAGCATTGCCGGAGCGGTCAACTGGGGTGGCGGTGCGCACTACATGTTCCAGCCGGACTGGGTGCAGGCATCGAAGTACCCGGACAGCTACCTCATGGAGCTGATCGAAACACGCAGCGCCATGCTGGGCGCAAAAACAGAGCGGGAATACGTCGAATTTTTCGGCCGGCTCTCGCTGCTCGACCAGGGCCTTCTGGACCAACCCTCCGCGCCGCTGCTGCTGGTCAATGGAAAGGAAGACAAACAGTGCCCGGTGGCCGATATCCACCTGCTGCTGGACCACGGCCGGCCCAAGTCTGTACGCATGTTTCCTGGCGGGCACATGGGCCTGACGCCGCAGACATTGCCAACCGTGGTCGACTGGCTCACGCGTCAGGTGCGCGGCGAAGGAGTGAAATGATGCAAAGCAACTGGCGGCAGGACATGCCCACGATCGATGCGTACTGGATGAACCGTGTGCTCTATGACGTGCATCATCAGGCCAGCCACCTCGAACGCTACAAGGCCAGCCCGGACAGCTACATGGCCGACATACCCCTCGACGCAACGCTGAAAGCAGCCATTCGCGACAACAACATAGGCGCGATGTACCTGGCTGGCGTCAACCCATATCTTCTGCGCGCGCATTGTCTGGGCCTGCACATCCCGGAAGATGTTTTTGTGAAATCCCTGCGCGCAGTGGTGGGCCCGACTGAAAAGAGTGCGAAAAATGGCTGACATTGTTTCCATCCATGCCACCAGCCACACGCCGGTGATGATCAACTTCCCGGCGGCCATTCCGGATGAAGACCGCAACAGCATATTCGCCGCCTTCAGGCAGGTGGGCGAAGAGATCATGCGCGGCAAGCCCGATGCGGTGATCGTGATTTCAGACGACCACATCCACAATTTTTTTCTCAACAACCTGCCAGCCGTCTGCATAGGCGCGGCGGCCTCGTACAAGACGCCTGCAGAGCACTGGCTCAAGGTGGAAAAACAGCAACTGCGCGGCGACGCCCAGCTGGGTGCCTACCTTGTCGCGCAGGCCCATGAGAGCGGGTTTGACCCTGCCATTTCGATGGAGCTCATCCTCGACCACGGCACGCTGACACCCCTGCATCTCGCAGGCGTGGCAGCAGACGTGGTGGTCGTACCCCTGCTGGTGAACTGTGTGCAACCGCCGTTGCCGCCCATGCGCCGGGCACTGGCATGGGGCAAATTCCTTGGCCAGGCGCTGCGCGATTACCCGGGATGCGAACGCGTAGCCGTCCTGGCGACCGGCGGCCTGAGCCATGACATTGCCACCCCGCGCATGGGTTTGGTCAACGAGGCATTTGACGCGCAATTCCTGCACCTGCTGGCGGCCGGCGATGACCAGGCGCTTGTGGAATACGCCGCCCGGCATGTGCATGAGGCCGGCAACGGCGCGGAAGAAATCCGCACCTGGCTGATGGCGCACGGTGCCGCGCTGGGCGGGGCCTATGAGCCGGTCTATTACAAGGCGGTTTCCAGCTGGTACACCGGAATTGGCCTGGGCCGCTGGCGCACGGGAGCACAACCATGAGCGCCGCCCGTCTTGCGTGCAGCGTGGAGGGGCCAGAAAATGCGCCGCCTGTGGTGCTGCTGCATGCCCTGGCCACCTGCCGCGACTTGTGGCTGCCGCAGCTGCCTGCGTGGACAACGCAGTTTCGGGTCATCCGCATAGACCTTCCTGGTCACGGCGAGAGCCCTCTGATTGACGGCGCCGCAACGATTGCAGGATTTGCCGACGAGGTCGCAAAGGTTCTCGACGGCCTCGGTATTGAACGTGCCGCATTTGTCGGTCTCTCGCTGGGCGGCATGGTGGCCCAGGCTTTCGCCCTGAAGTATCCGCAGCGTTGCAGTGCGCTCGTGCTGGCGCATACCAGCGCACGCACCGATGCGCCCGTCAGGGAGCTGTGGAAAGGGCGGCTTGAACAGCTGGAAAAAGACGGCTTGGCCGCCCAGGCCGAAGCCATTCTTGGCCGCTGGTTTCCGCCAGCCTTTGCCGAAGCCTCACCGATGACGCTGCAATGGATCGCAAGCCAGATCAGGGCGACCAGCCCCAAAGGCTATGCCGCTGCCATTCGCGCCATCCAGCAACTCGACCACCTGGACATGCTGAAAGACATCAAGGCGCCCACGCTGGTGATGGCCGGCGAAGCAGATATGGCCGCACCTCCCGCTGCCGGCGCGCTGATGGCAGGCCAGATCGCGAATGCCCGACTGGTCGTCCTGCCTGGCGTGGCGCATCTGGGCAATGTCCAGGCACCTGTGCTCTTTACCGAAACCGCCGGTGCCTTCCTGCAGCAGGCGCTTGTGCCCTGACAACCGTTTTTCCCCGCCATCTTCGCCATTCACACAAAAGGAGACACATCATGAGTCCAGCTCACCACATTTCCCGCCGCACCCTGCTGCAGCTGTCAGCAAGCGGTGCTGCCGCTGCAGGCCTGCCCGCGGTTTTCGCGCAAACCGCAGGCAGCGCGCTCGACCTCTCAAAAATCGTGCTCGGTCAGCCCGCTGGCTCACTGGTCGACATCTTCGCGCGTCGCGTGGCTGACTCCATTCAGCCTGCGTACTCGCGCAACGTCATCGTCGACAACCGGGTCGGCGCAGGCGGACAGATCGCCATCGCCGCCGTGAAGAACGCACCGGCAGACGGCAGCAACATCCTGCTGACCCCGTCTCCCATGATGGGCATCTACCCGCACACTTATGCAAAACTCCCCTATAACCCCGTGGCCGATTTCATTCCGGTGTCGCTGGGCGCGGTATTCGACCTGGCCTTTGCAATCGGGCCACTGGTACCCGCCAGCGTCAAGACGCTGCCCCAGTTTTTTGAGTGGTGCAAGGCCAACAAGGGCGTAGCCAACTTCGGTTCACCTGCGGCAGGGTCGTCGCCGCATTTCATGGGGACCATGGCCGCGCAGGCGGCCGGTGTTGAACTGACACACGTGCCTTTCCGCGGTACGGTGCCGGCCATTTCGGACATGGTAGGCGGCCAGATTGCCGCCGTCGCCACGCCGCTTGGTGACCTGATGCCTTTTATTGAAGCCGGCAAATGCCGCCTCTTGGCGACCACCGGTGAAAAGCGCAGCCGCTTCTCACCAACGGTTCCGACATTTGCAGAGCAGGGTTACAAAAACATTGTGCTCAACGACTGGTTTGCATTTTTTGTAGCCGCCAGAACACCTGCAGCCCATGTGCAGCGTCTGAGCAATGCACTCAAGACCTCGCTCACTTCGCCCATCGTCGTCAAGGCGATGGCCGAACGGGGACTGGAGGCGCGCTGGTCAACTTCTGCAGAACTTGCGGCGCGTTTGCAGGGCGACCTCGCACGCTGGAAGCCCATCGTGAAGTCCCTGAACTTCACAGCGACGTCCTGACAGTGCGTTTTATTCGCCGAGCAGAAACTCAACCATCAGGTCGCGAACGCGGCTGAACATGTCAGCGCCCGTCATGGTGACGCAGCCCCTGGCGCGTGCAGCGGCCACCAGCGGCGTGATGGCAGGTTCGGTGATCACGCAGCCGACAAACATGCTGGAGACGAGGCGGTCCACATCCAGCGGACAGGGGTCGCCTGGCCTCATGCCGGCAGGCGTGGCGTTGAGCACGATGTCAAAACCCGTCGGGTCTGCAGAGCCGTGTATCACCGGACACTTGCCCAGACCGGCCAGGCGCGCGACGAGCGTGCTGCGGCGCGCCTCGTCTTCATCATGAATGGCAAGGCTGCCCACACCCGCCATCACCAGCGCGTGTGCAATCGCGGAACCCGCGCCACCGGCGCCAGCAGCAGCGCCTTTTTCCCTTCAGGCTGGCAGCCCTTGTCGCGCATGGCAGAGACAAAGCCAAGCCCGTCGAACATGTCGCCATGCCAGGTGCCGTCAGCGTTGCGCCGCATGGTGTTGACGGCATGCAGGAACGCGGCACGCTCCGATGCAGTCGCGCACAGGTCAAAGCAGGCAAATTTGTGCGGCACGGTGGCGATGACGCCATCGACATTTTGGGCCAGTGACACACCGGCCAGCCAGGCGGCCAGATCAGCAGGCTTGACGTGCGCAGGCATCACGCAGGCGTTATGGCCGCGCTGCTGAAAAGCCCTGCTGACGCCCGCGGGAGATTTGACCTGTGCAATCGGGTCTCCCACGATGTAATGAAGCCGCGTCGCGCCGCTTAAAAGTTCTGGCATGGCTTTTGACCTTGTGGCTGGGTGTTTCGCGAGGTGCTTTCCCCGCTGGCCGGCATCTTATCCGGGCGCTGCCTCAGCGTTTTTACGCTTGCGTTTTGCGTGTGGTGGCCTGTAAAGTGGCTCGAGACGACATGGAGACATCACGATGACCACAGCCACCCATACCAACGACGGCGAATCCCCGGCAGGCCAGCGCCGCATCGACGAGCTGCTGGCCCACTACGGTGAAAGCCACCAGAACCCGGGCAATGAGGTGATCCACTTCATTGCCATCCCGCTCATCATGCTCAGCCTGGTCGGCATGCTGTTTGCCTTGCACCCTTATGTGGCCTATGCCTTTATGGCGGCCAGCATGGTGTATTACGCGCGTCTTTCGATGGTGTTTCTGGCCAGCATGGCGGTGCTCTCGGTGGTGGCAATTGCGCTTGTATTTGCCATGGGCAGACAGGTGTTGCCGATTTCTGCCGGTATTTTTGTCGGGGCCTGGATCATGCAGTTCATCGGCCACAAGATGGAGGGCAAGAAACCTTCCTTTTTTGAAGACATCCAGTACCTCTGGGTCGGCCCGCTGTTTGTGCTGAGCAAGCTCTTTATCAGGCTGGGCGTGCGCTGGTAGGTCAAAAGCACTCCTTGAAATCTGGTGAGGCGACCAAATTTAAGGCGTTTAGAAGGAATTTCGTGTCCAGCTTCATCAGCCAGTTCCTGCGTTTTGTTCTGAAACTCGTTTTGGCCGCTTTCGGCATCGTCTTTGCGCTCAGCCTGCTGGCTGCGGCGCTGATCTTCATGGTCTGGCGCCAGGTCATCGGGCTCATCACAGGCAAAAAGCCACAGCCGCTCACGGCGTTTGGCAAATTCCAGCGCTTCTCCGCACAGGATATGTGGGCCGCCAGCGCAGTCGGATCACAAGCCGGAAAACACGGCGACGTGGTGGACGTTGAAGTCCGCGAAGTACGGGACGACAAGCGCCTACCTTGACGCCGGCTTGAATTGCTATTTATTTA
>JAZKCB010000115.1:0-7905 GCA_040388335.1 Pseudomonadota bacterium
AGACGGTCATCATGCTGGTGGTGCTGGCGCTGATTGATGTGGTGATGATCTCCAATCTGCTCATCATGGTGATCGTGGGCGGTTATGAGACTTTCGTCAGCCGCATGTACCTGGAAGGTCACCGTGACCAGCCCGAATGGCTCAGCCATGTGAATGCATCGGTGCTCAAGGTCAAGCTCGCGACTGCGATCATCGGCATCAGCTCGATTCACCTGCTCAAGACATTCATCAACGCCGACAACTACACAGACCGCGTGCTGATTGCGCAGACGGTGATACACATCACCTTCCTGCTGTCTGCGATTGCGATTGCCTACACAGACAAGATCATGTCGGGCATCGCTGCGTCATCCGGCAAACACTGAGGTTTTTATCGGGCCTTGCGGCTGCGCATCAGAAGCACGGCACCGACGATGCCCGAAAGAATCGAGCCGCACAGCACACCCAGCTTGACCTGGGTTTCATAGTCGGGTCCCTGGCCCTGGAAGGCCAGTGCGCCTATAAAGAGGCTCATGGTAAAACCGACCCCGCACAGCACACACACCCCAAAGAACTGGGCCCAGCTGGCTTGCGCCGGCAGGCGCGCACCGGCAAAGCGGATCAACAGCCACGACGCGCCGAACACGCCGACGGCCTTGCCGAGCAGCAAACCCGCGGTAATGCCCAGCGGCACAGCCTGCAACAGCGTGACAACTGTCAGCCCCTGAAACGAGACACCGGCATTGGCAAACGCAAACATCGGCAATATGGCAAACGCGACCCAGGGGTGCAATGCATGCTCGGCCCTCTCAAGCGGCGAGCCGCCCTTGCCATCTGACAACGGAATCGTCAGCGCCGTGGCCACACCGGCCAGCGTGGCATGAATGCCGGACTTGTAAACCAGCAGCCAGACCACCAGGCCAACCAGCACATACGGTCCTATGGCCATGACCTTGAAGCGGTTCAACGCAACAAGGACCAGCACGCCCAGGCCGGCACCCATCAGCGCATTGAACGACAACTGATCGGTGTAGAAAAACGCGATGATGAGGATGGCACCGAGGTCATCGATGATGGCAACCGCCGTCAAAAACACCTTGAGCGAAGCTGGCACACGGCTGCCCAGCAGCACAAGAATGCCCAGTGCAAAGGCGATGTCTGTGGCCGCAGGAATCGCCCAGCCGCGCAGGGCCACGGCGTTGCCCCAGTTGATGCCGGCATAAATCAAGGCCGGAACCAGCATGCCACCCAGTGCAGCACCTGCAGGCAGCAGCGCCTGCCTGAAAGAAGCCAGCTCGCCCTTCATCAGCTCGCGCTTGATTTCCAGGCCCACCAGGAAAAAGAATACCGCCATCCAGAGGTCATTGACCCAGTGCAGCAGGGTCTTGGAGAGCACCAGCCAGTCGCCGCCTATGCGCACCTCGCCGGGCCATTGGGCAAACCGTTCATAAAAACCACTCCAGGGCGAGTTGCTGACGATCAGCGCCAGCAAGGCAGCCACAGCCAGCACAACACCACCAAACGACTGCGAATGAATGAACTCGTTGAGCTTGCGCGGTAGGGACTTGAGCATGGCCTATTGTCCCAGACGGGATGGGTGGCGGGAAGCTAACCCGGGTTCATGGATCCCGGATCAAGTCCGGAATGACAACTCAATCAAAGTGGCACAAGCTCTTCGCAAGCATGGGCCGCGGATCTGGCTCTGCCAGGCCGCAGGCACAGTCCCCGGCAAGGGGGAAGGCGCTACACGAAGTGAGCGACCGACGGGGTGTTCCAATCACCTTCCGACCATGTTGCCCGGCACCACCCACTGATCGAATTGCGCCGCTGTCACGTGGCCCGACGCGATCGCCGCATCGCGCAGGCTGCTGCCTTCCTTATGCGCCTTCTTGGCGATATAGGCGGCCTTGTCGTAGCCGATGTGGGTATTGAGCGCGGTGACCAGCATGAGCGAGCGGTCCACCAGCTCACTGATGCGTTCGCGATTCGGTTCAATGCCGACGGCGCAGTGGTCGTTGAAGCTCACCATGCCATCGGCCAGCAAACGCACGCTCTGCAGAAAGTTGTGCGCAATCATGGGCCTGAAAACATTGAGCTCGAAGTTGCCCGATGCACCGCCGAAGTTGATCGCGACATCGTTGCCAAAAACCTGCGCAGCCAGCATGGTGACCGCTTCGCTTTGTGTCGGGTTGACCTTGCCCGGCATGATGGACGAGCCGGGCTCGTTCTCGGGAATGCTGAGCTCACCGATACCGCTGCGCGGGCCGCTGGCCAGCCAGCGCACATCGTTGGCAATTTTCATCATGCTGGCGGCCAGCGTCTTGAGCGCGCCGTGCGCATGCACCAGGCCATCAGCAGACGCCAGTGCCTCGAACTTGTTGGGCGCGGTGATGAACGGCATGCCGGTGAGCGTTGCCAGCTCGGCGGCGACCTGCTCCGCATACCCTTTCGGCGCATTCAGGCCGGTGCCGACGGCGGTACCGCCGAGCGCCAGTTCGTACAAATGCGGCAAAGCGGCTTTCACGTGTTTGGCGCCGTGCGCAAGCTGCGCCACATAACCTGAAAATTCCTGGCCCAGCGTCAGCGGTGTGGCGTCCTGCAAATGCGTGCGGCCAATCTTGACGATGTCGTCAAAGTCTTTTGATTTCTGCGCAAGCGTGGCGCGCAGTTTTTCAATCGCAGGCAGGAGTTTTTCAGTGATGGCAACAACGGCCGATACGTGCATCGCCGTCGGGAAAACGTCATTGGACGACTGGCTGCGGTTGACGTCGTCGTTGGGGTGCACAAGGCGGCCTTCGCCGCGCTCGCCGCCAAGCAGTTCGCTGGCGCGATTCGCCAGCACCTCGTTGACGTTCATGTTGGTCTGCGTGCCCGAGCCGGTCTGCCAGACCACCAGCGGAAACTCGTCCGGATGCTTGCCGGCGATGACTTCATCGGCTGCAGCGATGATGGCATTCGTCTTTTTTTCGTCCTGAAGGCCCAGCGCATGGTTCACCTTTGCAGAAGCGCGCTTGACCTGCGCCAGCGCGGTGATGATTTCGCGCGGCTGCTTTTCGCCGGAGATGTCGAAGTTCTGCAACGAACGCTGCGTCTGTGCGCCCCAGAGCCTGTCCGCCGGCACCTCAATCGGTCCGAAGGTGTCTTTCTCTGTGCGTGTCTTGATGCCTGTCTGCATAGCCTGCCTGTCATGTTCAATGGACAAGCCTTCAGTATCAGTCCAAATACCTGACACGTCATGTGGGCGGCACTTGGCCCGACCGCAAAAAAGGTCAAAAAAAAAGGCCGCAAACGCGGCCCGCTTACCTGAACAGCATCACGCCATCAAGGGCGCACTACGGAGTAGTTCACTGGCACCCAGGTAAAAGCCTTGCCGTTGGCGCGCACGTGGCCCAGGCCTGGAAACGCAATATGCGAGGCCCCCACCAGATACCCGCCCTTGGCTGCCTCGGCGTACGCGCGCTTGCGCTGAACCGACGCCGCCTTTGAGTCGCTGTCAAACGCAATGGTGACGGCGGGGTTGTCAAACTGGACTGCCGCGACGTGGACCAGGTCACCCCAAAGCACCAGCTTCTGGCCGTTGCTCTCAACCACGTAGGTACTGTGCCCGGCCGTATGGCCAGGCGTGGCAGTGGCCTTGATGCCGGGAACAAGCTCGGTGTTGCCCTCAAAGGCAGAAAAGCGATTGGCTTTGACGTAAGGGTTAAGCGACGCCATCGCCCCCTGGAAAAAGCCCTTGGCATCTGCAGGTGCCTTGTCGAGGTTGGCCTGGCTCAGCCAGAAATCCGCATCGTGTTTGTCAGCGCGGACTGTCGCGTTTGGAAAAGCCATCTTGTCACCGTCCATCAGGCCACCGACATGGTCGGGGTGCATGTGTGTGATGTAGATCTCATCGACCTGCTCGGGCTGGTAACCGGCAGCTTTCAGGTTTGCAGCCAGATTACCCAGAGTCGGGCCGAACAGCTTGGCGGCCCCTGTGTCGATCAGCACCAGTTTGCTGCCGGTGTTGATGAGGTAGCCATTGACCGATGTCTCAAGCGGCGCTGCCACAAAGGACTTTGCCAGCGCCTTGTTGACCCTGGCTGCCGTGGTATTGGTCAGGAGCTTGTCAACCGGCAAGTTCACCGTGCCGTCCGACAGTGCCGTGACTTCAAAATCGCCCAGCATCATGCGATAAAAACCAGGCGCGGTGGTTTTTGCCATGGGTGCAGCGGCGTGGACGCTTTGCAGGGGTGCAAGACTGAAAGTTGCGCCTGCGACGAGCGCAGCGACCAGGGCGAGATTTGAGAGTTTGAGTTTCATATGGGAAGTTTGAAGGTTGATAAAAAACACGGGTAAAAAAAGGGGGGTATGACGCGAAATAGCAGGATATCGCTCAGGCAGGCGCACCCTGCTGGCGGCCAGGCTCGGCCTTTGCAAACGCCGGATGCGCATCGCAGGCCTTCATGATGCGGTCAATCGTGGGGATCTCGCTGACATTGATTTTCAGAACGCGGATCATCACCACGATGCTGGCCAGAACAATGTCTGCCGTGGTCGGCGTCTCGCCATGGCAGAAGGTACCGGTTGAACTTTCCGAGGCCAGGCGCTGCTCGACAGCCTTCAGGCCGGTGTTGAACCACTGAATCTGCCATGCACGCCAGGTCGCATCGTCAAACCCGGCCGACGCACTGAGGTACTTTCTGACACGCGGCGTGATCAGCGGATGGGTGTCACCGGCCAGCATGGCTGCAAGCGAGCGCACGCGCGCCCTGCCGTGCAGATCTTTGGGCAGCAGGGGCGGCGACGGCTGGAACTCGTCAAGAAACTCAACAATCGCCAGCGACTGCGTGAGCGGCGCGTGGCCTGGTTCGACCAGCGCCGGTATGGCCCCCATGGGGTTGATCTTGAGAAATTCTTCGCTGCGCTGCTCGCCCGCATCCAGGTTGATGATGCGTTCGTGCGCTGCAAGGCCCTTGATGTTGAGCGCAACCCTCACGCGGTAGGTGGCCGATGTACGCCAGAAGGCAAACAACTCAAAAGGTGCTGTTGCGGCCGGATTTGAGGAGTTGGACATCGTTTTTGGCACCTGTAAAAGTAAAGGCTCAATGAATTCTGGACTTATCAGTCCATAATATAGCGCATGTCTCAGGCCCGTGTTTTGCCACCACCCCAAAAACTGCCCGTCGCATCGGGCAGACCGCGCGGTTTTGTCCCTGCAACGGCGCTTCAAAACGCGATGGAAGTCTTCTGGCGCAAAGGCTTTGAGGCGACCTCGCTGGATGACCTCCTGAGGGCCATGACGCTCAGCAAGTCAAGTTTTTACGCCTGCTTTGGCTCCAAGCACAGTGCATTCATGGCGGCCGTTGAAAGCTATGCGGACGCATGTTTTGCAGAATTCACCCGGCATGCGCAGGCAGCGCCTGACCCCGTTTCAGCTGTGCGTGCAGTACTCGCATCGGTGGCCAATACCGACGGCGGTACACACGGCTGTTTTTTCGTCAACTCGGTCACGGAGCTTGCGCCGCACGACGATGCACTGGCTCTTTATTGCCAGAGCCACATCGCACGAGTCGCCCGGCTGGTCACCAGCCTGCTGGTCGATGCGGGGTTTCCTCCAGGGCTGGCAGCTGGGCGTGCCGCAGCTGCGCTGGCGCTGGCCATGGGCGTGATCACGCTGCGCAAAGCGGGCATTGCGCCACAGCAGGTATCAGCTGTACTCGCACAGGTTCAGGTTTTACTGGACCTGCCTGGTGCAGCCCAAACGCCACGACCACCCTCATCGTGAAAACTTCATGGCCCAAACCAATAGAGGAAAACTGCGCATGTCCCAAGCCTTTCCCGTTGTTTTCATCCCTGCACTGCTGTGCGACGAGCGCCTGTATGCCGACGTGATTACCGCCCTTGGCGACAGGATAGACGCGAAAGTGATGATGTCGCCGAAGCCACACATTGAAGAAAGCGCAGCCGACATCCTGGCCCGTGCACCTGAAAAATTTGTACTGGCCGGCAGCTCTTACGGTGGCGTTCTGGCCATGCACATTGCCCTTGTTGCACCGGAGCGGGTGACCGCCCTGTGGCTGCTTGGTTGCGATCCGGGTGCGCCGCGTCCGGGTGGGCCGAACCTGGCTGCGGGGCTTGAGGCAGCGCCTGACAAAGTGATAGAGCTTCTATCGACACTGGTAGTTCACAGGACAGCCATCGGTCCGGCGCAATCCTTCAAATCCATGGCGCAGGCAGTCGGCGGTACGGCAGGTGCGACGCAGGCGCGGGCCGCTGCGGCGCGGACGGACATCACACCACGCCTGGGCGAGCTCTCCATGCCTGTGCTGGCGCTCTGGGGGCAGGAAGATGCACTGGTGGCTGCCAGTGTCGGGCGCGGCCTTGCACAGGCCTTACCGGACGGGCGCTTTTACGAGCTGCCGGGTTGCGGCCACCTGCCGACACTGGAAAAACCAGTGGAGTCCGCTGCGCATTTTGAAGCGTTTCTGGAATCTCTGGTAGCTTGACGGCTGGTCGTACAGCCCCGAAAGAAGCACTTCCCACGTCATCAGGCCAAGGAAGGATAATTACAGGGTTTGCCCGAAATCCTCCCTACAAGACAACCACCATGACCACCATCAAGCAAGCCGACCTCATCGAGTCCGTAGCCGCTGCCCTGCAGTTCATCAGCTACTACCACCCTGCGGACTACATCGCCCACCTGGCGCGCGCCTATGACCGCGAGCAAAGCCCGGCGGCCAAGGATGCAATTGCACAGATCCTGACCAACAGCAAGATGAGCGCGACCGGCCACCGCCCAATCTGCCAGGACACCGGCATCGTCAACGTATTCCTGAAAGTCGGCATGGATGTGCGCTGGGAAGGTTTCACCGGCAGCCTTGACGACGCCATCAACGAAGGCGTTCGCCAGGGCTACAACCACCCCGACAACACACTGCGCGCCTCCGTCGTGGCTGACCCGCACTTCGACCGCAAGAACACCAAAGACAACACGCCTGCCGTGATCTTCACCGAGCTGGTGCCCGGCAATACGCTCGAGGTGACGGTCGCAGCCAAGGGCGGCGGCAGCGAGAACAAAAGCAAGATGGTGATGCTCAACCCCGGCGACTCCATCGTCGACTGGGTGCTCAAGACCGTGCCGACCATGGGCGCCGGCTGGTGCCCACCCGGCATGCTGGGCATAGGCATTGGCGGCACGGCAGAGAAAGCCGTGCTGATGGCCAAGGAAAGCCTGATGGACGACCTCGACATGTATGAGCTGCAGGCCAAATCATCGAGCGGCGCAGCACTGACCAAGGTCGAAGCCCTTCGCCTGGAACTGTTTGAAAAGGTCAACGCACTCGGCATTGGCGCACAGGGCCTGGGAGGCCTGACGACCGTGCTTGATGTCAAGATCAAGATGTACCCGACGCATGCGGCCAGCAAGCCCGTGGCCATGATCCCCAACTGCGCGGCCACACGCCACGCCCACTTTGTGATGAACGGCAGCGGCGCGGTTTACCTCGACCCGCCATCTCTGGACCTGTGGCCCAACGTCAACTGGGCGCCCGACTACAAAAAGAGCAAGAAGGTTGACCTCAACACCCTCACACCGGCAGAAGTGGCCAGCTGGAAGCCGGGCGACACGCTGCTGCTCAACGGCAAGATGCTGACCGGCCGCGATGCTGCGCACAAGCGCATCTCGGACATGCTGCTCAAGGGCGAAAAGCTGCCGGTGGACTTCACCAACCGCGTGATCTATTACGTCGGCCCGGTGGACCCGGTCAAGGGCGAAGCGGTCGGCCCCGCCGGCCCGACGACGGCAACCCGCATGGATGGTTTCACCGAAATGATGCTGGCCCAGACCGGCCTGATTGCCATGATAGGCAAAGCCGAGCGCGGCCCGGTCGCCATCGAGGCCATCAAGAAACACCAGAGCGCCTACCTGATGGCGGTGGGCGGCGCCGC
>JAZKCB010000116.1:0-12696 GCA_040388335.1 Pseudomonadota bacterium
GGCGCTTATTTCTATTTTGTGCACAGCTTTTACGCCCATCCGTCTGATGCGCGCCACACTGCAGGTGAAGCGGACTACGGTGCGCGCTTTACCGCTGCGATTGCACGCGATAATATTTTTGCAACACAGTTTCATCCGGAAAAGAGCGCTGACCAGGGCCTGACCTTGTATCGCAATTTTCTGCACTGGACCCCGTGACTTGCCCCAACCCTTTATTTAAACCGCTGACTTTTCCCGTTTTCTGACCGCAACATGCTACTTATCCCCGCGATTGACCTGAAAGACGGCCACTGCGTACGCCTCAAACAGGGCGACATGGATCAATCCACCGTCTTCAGCGAGGATCCGGCGGCCATGGCGCGCAGCTGGGTCGACAAGGGCGCAAGGCGGCTACACCTGGTCGATCTGAACGGCGCCTTTGCAGGCAAGCCTAAAAACGAGGCGGCCATCAAGAAAATCCTGGCCGAGGTCGGCAGCGAAGTCGATGTGCAACTGGGTGGCGGCATTCGCGACCTTGACACCATCGAGCGTTATCTTGACGCAGGTCTTCGCTACGTCATCATTGGCACCGCAGCCGTCAAGAATCCGGGTTTCCTGCAGGACGCCTGCACCGCTTTCGGCGGACACATCATCGTGGGGCTGGATGCCAAAGACGGCAAGGTCGCGACGGATGGCTGGAGCAAGATGACCGGCCATGAGGTCATCGACCTCGGCAAGAAATTCCAGGATTACGGTGTCGAAGGCATCATTTACACCGACATTGGCCGTGACGGCATGCTCACCGGCATCAACATGGAAGCGACCGTCAAGCTGGCGCAGGCGTTGACCATTCCTGTCATCGCTTCGGGTGGCCTCTCCAGCATGGCTGACATTGAAGCGCTGTGCGAGGTGGAAGACGAAGGCGTTGAAGGCGTGATTTGTGGCCGCTCCATCTATAGCGGTGACCTGGATTTCGCACTTGCCCAAGCCAGAGCCGACGAACTCAACGGCTAGGACCGCCAGGGCGGTTTCCGTCACAACGACGGTTTTGACAGTTTGCGCCTGCCTTGGCGCAATCCTTATTTATGTTGCGTGGGTGTATGGAGTGGCCGCCATTCCGGGGTTTGTCTTTTTCTGCGTCGGTTTGGCGGTTGTTTTATTCCTGATCGCAGTATTCAACTTTTTTAACTGACCATGCTCGCCAAACGAATCATTCCCTGTCTAGACGTCACCGGCGGCCGTGTCGTCAAAGGCGTCAACTTCGTCGAACTACGCGACGCGGGCGACCCGGTTGAAATCGCCGCACGCTACAACGACCAGGGCGCCGACGAGTTAACTTTTCTCGACATCACCGCCACCAGCGATGGCCGTGACCTGATCCTGCACATCATTGAAGCCGTGGCTTCGCAGGTCTTCATTCCCCTGACGGTAGGCGGCGGTGTGCGCACGGTGGATGATGTACGGCGGTTGCTCAATGCGGGCGCTGACAAGACCAGTTTTAATTCTGCAGCGCTGGCCAACCCGCAGGTGATTGAAGAGGCATCGGCAAAGTACGGTGCGCAGTGCATCGTGGTGGCGATTGATGCCAAACGACGTTCCGAAGAAGATGCCCAAACGCGTGGCGCGGGCTGGGATGTCTACAGCCACGGTGGCCGGAAGAATACCGGTCTGGACGCGGTGGCCTGGGCCACTGAAATGGCCCGCCGGGGCGCTGGTGAGATTCTGCTCACCAGCATGGATCGCGACGGCACAAAATCCGGCTTCGACCTGGCGCTGACACGCGCTGTGAGCGATGCCGTCAGCGTGCCGGTGATTGCCTCGGGTGGCGTGGGTAACCTCGAACATCTGGCTGACGGCATACAGATTGGCGGCGCAGATGCGGTATTGGCTGCCAGCATCTTCCATTACGGCGAGTACACGGTTCAGCAGGCCAAGCGCGCCATGGCTGCACGCGGCATACCTGTAAGGCTGTAACCCCCCGCCGGGCGCTCATTGCGTGTGGCGCCTTCCCCTGCCGGGGCGATATCTGCAGTCCGGCAGAGCTGGCCCTGCGATGTCCTTGCTTCTGGGTTCCTGAGGCTATTGCAAATCCCTGACAATAGACCTCATGAAATGGTTAGACGACATCAGCTGGGACGACAAGGGCCTGGTCCCCGTTATTGCACAGGAGGCCGCCAGCGGCGATGTGCTCATGTTCGCGTGGATGAACCGCGAGGCGCTGCAAAAAACCGCCGAGCTGGGCCAGGCCGTGTATTACAGCCGCTCGCGTGGCCGCTTGTGGCACAAGGGTGAAGAGTCCGGCAACCAGCAGGCGGTGCATGAAATCCGCATGGACTGCGACAACGACGTGATCCTGCTGAAAGTCACGCAACTCGGGCACGAACCCGATGAACAGGGTATCGCATGCCACACAGGCCGCCACAGCTGTTTTTTCAGTCTGTACAGGGATGGCCAATGGGTCGTGACCGAGCCCGTCCTCAAGGACCCGAAAAGCATGTACAAACAAACACCCGGCAAACATGACCACGAATGACTCCCTGCAGCGCCTGGCGCAAACCATAGAAAGCCGCAAGGCTGCGAACGGTGGCGACCCGGATAAAAGTTATGTGGCCCGCCTGTTGCACAAAGGCCCGGACGCCTTCCTGAAGAAGATTGGCGAAGAGGCCACTGAAACCGTCATGGCGGCAAAGGACATTGACCATGGCGGTGCGACGCCCGAGCTCAAGGGCAAGCTGGTCGGCGAAGTGGCTGACCTCTGGTTTCACAGCCTCATTGCGCTAGCCCACTACGACCTGAGCCCGGCCGATGTGATTGCCGAACTGGAGCGCCGCGAAGGCACAAGCGGGATTGAAGAAAAGGCACTGCGCAAGGCGCAAGGTCGTGATGCCGCTGAAAAGCGCTGAATTCACAGTCGTTAACCCCCGCAGGAGCAAGCAACATGAGCGAGACCAACTTCGCCGATTTTGAAAGCAAGACAGATGGTGACCGCACCATCATGCATGTGCTGTACGGCCTGCATACGCTGGCGTGGTTCAGTGGCGGAGTGTTCGCGATCATTGCCCTCATCATCAATTACATACGGCGTGCCGATGAGACGGACCCCCTCTACATATCCCACCACAACTACATGATCAGCACCTTCTGGTGGACCCTGCTGTGGCTGGTGGTGACCTCGCCCCTGTGGCTGCTGTTTTTCTTTCCTGGCGCCATCGCGTATTTCATCATCTGGCTCTGGTATCTGTACCGCTGCGTGCTGGGCTGGATGCGGTTTAATTCGCAACGCCTGCCGCTTTTGAACAGCGCCGTCTGACCTGTACCCTCCCACATCTCCAGAGTTGCCATGAGTCAACCCGACAACTGCATTTTTTGCAAAATCGCCGCCGGCATCATTCCCAGTCGCAAGGTTTACGAAGACGAAGAAATCTTTGTTTTTCATGACATCGCACCCTGGGCCCCGGTGCATTTTTTGATGATTCCCAAGGCGCATATTCCGTCCATGGCCCAGGTCGCCACCGGGCATGAGGCCTTGTTGGGGCGCATGATGGTGCTGGCCCCGAAACTGGCGCTGGAGCAGGGCTGCAAGCCATATCCCGAAGGCGGCTTTCGCATCGTCACCAATACCGGCGCGGAAGGCGGCCAGGAAGTGCATCACCTGCACCTCCACGTCATGGGCGGCCCGCGTCCCTGGCTGAGAGGTTGACCCCCACGCTCCGCCGTTGCGCGGGTCGCTGCCCCCGAGGGGGCCGTTCGCCTGTGGCCCGGCGAAGCCGGTTCCCCGGCTCTGCTTGCGAACGCGGGCAACAGCGGCCTGGCAGACAGTATTGCCGACTAACCCTACCCGGCGCTAAGGTGTAACCTGCGCTGCAGGGGCTGGGGCTTTAGAATCGTCAAATTCACCTGCAACTACTGCATATCGATTTAGGAGCAAATCATGGGTTCATTTTCAATCTGGCACTGGCTGATCGTGCTGCTGATCGTCGTCATGGTCTTTGGCACCAAGAAGCTCAAGAACATGGGCAGCGACCTGGGCGGCGCTGTCAAGGGCTTCAAGGACGGCATGAAAGACGGTTCTTCAACGCCTGAAACCCCTGTGCCTCCCCAGCAGGTCACTGCCGGCACGGCTGCCGACAAGACCACCATTGACGTCGAAGCCCGTCAAAAATCCTGAACTGACGTCAGAAACCCCCACCAGTGATTGACCTCGGCGTCTCCAAAATCGCGCTGATCGGCGCGGTCGCGCTGATCGTGATCGGCCCTGAAAAGCTGCCGCGTGTCGCGCGCACGGTCGGCACGCTGCTCGGCAAGGCCCAGCGTTATGTGGCCGACGTCAAGAACGAGGTCAACCGCTCCATGGAGCTGGACGAACTCAAGAAGATGAAGGAAACCGTTGAGGGCGCTGCCCGCGACGTCGAAAACTCCATCCAGACGCACGCCAGTGATTTCGAAAAGTCATGGTCTGAAGCGACCAGCCAGGACAGCTACGGCGACTTGCCTGGTGTGCATGTCTTTCCTGAATACAAGCACCCCAAGAAGAAGTGGCGCCTGAAAACCGGTGCCACGCCGCAGTGGTACAAGGCGCGTTCAGGCGTACGCACCAAGGCGCAGTCCGGTGCGGCACGTGTGGCACGTTTTCGCCCCCAGCCGGGTCCGCGTTCCTGATCAATTCCTGGCGCGTGACACAAGCGCAATCCATAAAGCGCTAAACGCAATTCTTCCCCCATGAGCGATTCAAACACCGACAAGCCTGACGAACTCGCAGGCACAGAGCAGCCTTTTGTGCAGCACCTGATGGAGCTGCGCGACCGGATGATCAAGGCGGTGATCGCCATCGGCGTTGCGGCGGCCGTTTTGGCAATTTTCCCCGGCCCTTCAGCGCTCTACGACATCATGGCGCAGCCGCTGATCAACTCGCTGCCTGCCGGCTCCAAGCTGATCGCCATCAACGTGATTTCGCCGTTTGTGGTGCCGATCAAGATCCTCTTCATGGCGGCCTTCATGATCGCGCTGCCGGTGGTGCTTTACCAGGTCTGGGCTTTCGTCGCGCCGGGCCTGTATTCGCACGAGAAAAAGCTGGTCATGCCGCTGGTGGTGTCCAGCACCATCCTGTTTTTTGTCGGGGTGGCGTTTTGTTATTACGTCGTGTTTGGCCAGGTCTTTCACTTCATCCAGAGTTTTGCGCCCAAATCCATTCAGGCTTCCCCTGACATCGAGGAGTACCTGAGCTTCGTGCTCGGCATGTTCCTGGCTTTCGGCCTGGCGTTTGAAGTGCCGATTGCCGTGATCCTGCTGGTGCGCATGGGCATCCTGAGCGTGGCCCAGCTTCGCCAGTACCGCGGTTATTTCTGGGTGATTGCCGCTATCGGCACCGCGCTGGTCACGCCGCCGGATGCCGGTTCCATGATCATGCTGCTGGGCGTGGTGGGCGGCCTGTATGAAGTCGGCATCATCGCTGCCCAGATGTTCGTCAAGCACACCAAGGCGCCGGACACCGATACAGACACGGAAGTCGCCAAGTCCGAAACCCCGTAAAGCTTGCAAAGCCGACAGGGTAGCGGCAAGGATTAGTGAAATTTGCTATTAAATCAGTAGCTGCTCACGCCCGTATCCATTGGTTTAAAGGCCGATTTGATGCTCTAAAAAGACCTTTTTCAGGTCTTTTTTGGTTTTTGCGGGCCGATTTTGGGCTTCAAAGGTCAAAATGTTAATATCCAACTTAACTTTTGAAAATTCTTGCTGTATACGTTAAAAATTTAATGTCTACGGCAAAAAATGCCTGACCTAGCGCTGCTGCAGTTTGGGGCGCTGGCGTTTGCCTGGTGTCACGGCGATGTCGCTCTTTCCATCCTGACGCACCACGGTCAATGGGGCAGGGACGCCGGGTTTGAGTGCCGAGACGGCGCCCAGCAACTCCATGACGTTGGTGACGGCTTTGCCATTCACGGCGGTGATCACGTCGCCAGGGCGAATGCCGGCCTGTGCGGCGGGGCCGTTTTGCAGCACGCCGGTGATAATCACGCCGGTTTTGGCCTTCACGTCAAAGGTTTCGGCCAGCTCGGCATTGAGCTCCTGCGGTTCCACCCCGATCCAGCCGCGTGTGACCTGACCGTCTTTCACGATGCCCTCCAGCACCTGTTTGGCGGTGGAAACGGGAATCGCAAAACCAATGCCCATGGAGCCGCCAGAGCGTGAATAAATCGCCGTGTTGATGCCCATCAGGTTGCCGGCGGTGTCGACCAGTGCGCCGCCCGAGTTGCCCGGGTTGATGGCGGCGTCGGTCTGGATGAAGTTCTCGAACGTATTGATGCCGAGCTGGTTGCGGCCCAGTGCACTGACGATGCCGCCGGTCACCGTTTGCCCGACGCCGAAGGGGTTGCCGATGGCGAGTACCGGGTCGCCCACCTGCAACTGGTCGGAGTTGCCGAGGACGATCACAGGCAGTTTGTCGAGCTCGATTTTCAGGATCGCCAGGTCGGTGTCCGGGTCGGTGCCTATGATTTTTGCCCTGGCCTTGCGTTTGTCATTGAGGATGACTTCAATCTCGTCGGCACCTTCGACCACGTGGTTGTTGGTCAGGATGTAGCCGCTGTCGCTGATGATGACGCCGCTTCCCAGGCCGCCCTGGGGTTCGTTTCTGCCCTGGTCGCCAAAAAAGAACTTGAACCAGGGGTCGTCGGACTGCGGGTTTTTTGCCGCGGCCTTGCTGGTGTTGATGCTGACCACCGCTGCTGAGGCAATTTTGGCCGCCGCGCTGAAACTTCCGACAGGTCCGGTGCCGCGTTGCACGCTGTTGGGCGGTGTTTCAAGCACCGACACGGCATTCAGGCTCGGGCGCCGGTCCAGCCATTGGGGTTTGAGCGTGGCCACCACAAAATAGCCCGCCAGGAACACGGTGACGGTTTGGGAAAACAGGAGCCAGAATTTGCGCATGGTCAGAAGTGGGAACGGCCGGCAGGCAAGAGGATGGAAGGTAGGGGGAGACAGGTTCCCAAGCCTTGTGTGCATTGGGTTTGCCGTAATTTTCGCCCAGTTTGTATCGGCCAGTGTCCCGTGCGCGTTTATGGCCGTTAAAAGCGGTAAATTAGGCCATCGTCAAAAATCAGGAGACCGGCCATGAAAGCTTCCAGCGTCCTCGCCACCATAGGCAACACGCCGCACATCCGTATCAACCGCCTGTTTGGCGCGGCCAGCCAGTCGCACCAGATTTACATCAAGTCCGAGCGCAGCAACCCGGGCGGCTCCATCAAGGACAGGATTGCCCTGAGCATGGTCGAGGCGGCTGAAAAATCCGGTGCGCTCAAGCCCGGCGGCACCATCATCGAACCGACATCCGGCAACACGGGCGTCGGCCTGGCCATGGTGGCTGCCGTCAAGGGTTACAAGCTGGTGCTGGTGATGCCTGAAAGCATGAGCATTGAGCGCCGCCGGCTGATGCTGGCCTACGGCGCCAGTTTTGACCTGACGCCGCGCGAAAAAGGCATGAACGGCGCCATCGCTCGCGCCAAAGAACTGCAGGGCCAGACCCCCAACTCGTGGACGCCCCAGCAATTTGAAAACCCGGCCAACATCGAGGTGCATGTGCGCACCACGGCGGCAGAAATTCTGGCCGACTTCCCGGACGGCGTGGATTACCTGATCACCGGCGTCGGCACGGGTGGCCACCTGACCGGCGTGGCACGTGCGCTGAAGGAGAAATTCCCGAAAACAAAGGTGTTTGCCGTCGAGCCCTCGGCCTCGCCGGTCATCAGCGGTGGCAAGCCATCCCCGCACCCGATCCAGGGCATAGGCGCGGGTTTTATCCCCGCCAACCTGGACACCAGCCTGCTCGATGGCGTGATCCAGGTCGAGGCGGATGCCGCCAAAGACTTTGCCCGCCGCAGCGCCGCAGAAGAGGGGCTGCTGGTCGGCATTTCGTCAGGTGCCACGCTGGCCGCAATCGCCCAAAAACTGCCCGACATTCTGCCTGGCAGCACTGTGCTGGGATTCAACTACGACACGGGCGAGCGTTATCTTTCGGTTGAAGGTTTTCTGCCCTGAGCCTGTGAGCTCGTGTGGGTGGATGGGTGTAGATATAGGTAAAAACCCTTAGAATTGCGGCTGGCTGGGCAGGCCGACCCGTCGTTTCGGCTATTCGCTTTTTGGCGGTCCGGTATCCAGCGCCCGACCATGGCGCTTCTGAACTGATACGGGTAGCAGGTGTTCCCGCCTGTCTTGCGCGCGAAGCACAGCCTCCATTTTTCAGATGCATCGAAACGCCTTATGACTTACCTGAACCCTGCTGGCGGGAGCGTTGCTCCTTCGCCCTCGCGTCCCCTGACCCGACATGATTACCAGACGCTTGGGCTGTCCGCCCTGGGCGGCACGCTGGAGTTTTACGACTTCGTGATTTACGTCTTTTTTGCGACGGTGCTGGGCAGCCTGTTTTTTCCGGTCGACATGCCTGACTGGCTGCGCCAGTTGCAGACCTTCGGCATTTTTGCTGCCGGGTATCTCGCGCGTCCGGTAGGCGGTATCGTGATTGCACACTTCGGTGACAAGCTGGGCCGCAAAAAGATGTTCACGCTGAGCATCTTCCTGATGGCCCTGCCCACGCTGGTGATCGGCCTGTTGCCCACTTACGCCAGCATCGGCGTGGCGGCGCCCCTGCTTCTTCTGGCGATGCGCGTGCTGCAGGGCGCGGCCATCGGTGGGGAGATGCCGGGCGCCTGGGTTTTTGTGGCCGAGCATGTACCGGCCAGGCGTTACGGCCTGGGCATAGGCACGCTGACGGCGGGCATTACCGGCGGTATTTTGCTGGGTTCGCTGGTGGCGATTGCGCTGAACAGCCACTACACGTCTGCCGGGGTGCATGACTTTGCCTGGCGCATACCCTTTATCCTGGGCGGCATCTTTGGTCTGGTGTCGGTCTACCTGCGGCGCTTTTTGCAGGAAACCCCGGTGTTCCGTGAGATGGCCGAACTGCGCCACGTGGCTCGCGAGATGCCGGTCAAAACCATTTTGCGTGAGCATCGTGCGGCCAGTGTCCTGGTCGGCCTGCTGACCTGGGTCTTGTCAGCGGCCATCGTGGTGGTGGTGCTTTTCACGCCGACCTATCTTCAAAAGGTGCACCACATTCCCGTCACGCTGGCGCTTGAGGCGAATGCTTTGGCCACGCTGATGCTGACCCTGGGTTGTGTGCTGGTGGGATGGGCGGTAGACCGCTTCGGGACGAGGCTGGTGATGCTGGTGGGCTTTGGCGGCCTGCTTGTCACATCCTATCTTTTCTACAGCGGCTTGCCCGGCACGCCGACCTCGCTGGTACTGAGCTACGCGCTGGCGGGCCTGTTTGTCGGCATCATTGCGGTGGTCCCCATGGTCGGCGTGCGGGCCTTTCCGGCTGCCGTGCGTTTCACCGGCCTATCTTTTGCCTACAACATGTCCTATGCCATTTTTGGGGGTCTCACGCCCATCATCATCACGACCTGGCTGCAAAAAGACGTGATGGCCCCGGCCTACTATGTGGGCGGCCTGGCCGTGCTGGGTTTTGTGCTGGGCCTGCTGCCTTTGAGCCATCGCGGCTTCATGGGCCCAAAAAACAGTCTGGCCGGCCAGAACAAAGCCGCGTAAGCGGGCGGGCCTGAGACAATCCGGCCATGAGCACTTCCCCATCCGTCACCCGGCAAGACCTGCTGCAGGCCTTTGACACGCTGCTGCAGCCCGAACGCTTCAAGGACTATGGGCCCAACGGCCTGCAGGTCGAGGGCAGGGCAGAAGTGCGCAAGATCGTCTCCGGCGTCACTGCCAGTCGTGCGCTCATCGATGCTGCAATCGCGGCGCAGGCAGATGCCATTTTTGTGCACCATGGCCTGTTCTGGCGTGGGCAGGACGGGCGTGTCACGGGCTGGATGAAACAGCGCCTGGCGCTTTTGCTGTCGCATGACATCAACCTCTTTGCCTACCACCTGCCGCTGGATGCGCATCCCGAGCTGGGCAACAACGCGCAACTGGGTCTCAAGCTTGGCCTGGCGGCCCATGACGGCGAGAAAGGGCGTTTTGGCGATCAGGGTTTGGGCTTTGTCGGCGCTAGGCCGGATGGCAGCGGATTCGCCAATGCGGAAGTGCTGGCTGATGGCATTGCGGCGGCGTTGAAGCGGCCGGTGACGCTGGTTCAGGGTTCAGCCAAAGCCATACAGAACGTGGCGTGGTGCAGCGGCGGGGCGCAAGGCTACTTTGAAGCCGCCATTGCGGCGGGGGCAGATGCTTTCATCACAGGCGAGATTTCCGAGCCCCAGGCGCATTACGCGCGTGAAATGGGTGTCGCCTTCATCGCCTGTGGCCACCACGCTTCGGAGCGTTACGGGGCGCCGGCGGTGGCGGCACAAGTCGCGTCGCAATTTGGTCTTGCACACGAATTTATCGATATCGACAATCCTGCATGAGCCAACCTATCCTTATCACCATGGGCGACGCCGCGGGCATCGGCCCCGAAATCATCGCCAGGGCCTTTTCCGAGGCGCCCGATGAAATGGCGGGTTGTGTCGTGGTGGGGGATGTGGGTACCTTGCGCCGCGCCGCGGCCATCGTGGCTGGCGGTCTGGCTTTGCCGGTGCTGGTGCTTGAAAGTTTTGACAGTTTTTCAGCACCTCCGGGCTGTATTCCCGTGCTGAAACACGGCGAACTCGCCGTGGCAATTCCGTTTGGACAGGTCAGTGGATTGGCCGGCAAGGCTGCTGCGGACTGCATTGTCTTTGCGGCACGTGCGGTGCTTGGCGGGCAGGCCGCTGCCATGGTGACGGCACCGATTCACAAGGAGGCGCTGGCCGCAGCAGGAGGCGCGGCGGGAAAATTCCCCGGGCACACGGAGATGCTGCAGGCCGAAGCCGCGGCTTTCCTGTGCAAGCCTGTCAGTGAGGTACCCGTGCGAATGATGCTGGCCAATGAGGAACTGAAAACGGTGCTGGTGAGCATTCACATGTCGCTTCGTCACGCCATTGAGGCCGTGACTTATGACAACGTGCTTCAGACGCTTCGCATCACCCAAAAAGCCTTGCGCGCGAGTCTTGGCCGGGCTCCGCGTATCGCGGTTGCCGGCCTTAATCCGCATGCAGGTGAAGGCGGTCTTTTCGGGTCAGAGGAGCGCGACATCATTTCACCGGCCATCGCCGCAGCCAGGGCCGAGGGGCTTGATGTCGGTGGCCCTTTTGCGCCCGATACGGTCTTCATGCGCGCCAGAAACGCAGCGGGCAAACCGGGTGAGTTTGATGTCGTCGTGGCGATGTACCACGACCAGGGCCTGATCCCCGTCAAGTACCTTGGTGTGGAGCAGGGCGTGAATGTCACGCTGGGATTGCCTCTGGTGCGTACCAGCCCGGACCACGGAACGGCGTTTGACATTGCCGGCACCGGCAAGGCCGATGCGTCCAGCCTGATCGCAGCTGTCCGCATGGTGCGTCAACTGGCGACCTGAAACAGAGAGCAGTCGCCGCCGGTCTGGCTCCGCCAGCCGCAGGCGCCGTCCCGTATAGGGAGAGGCCGCTACACGCAGTGAGCGAACGTGGGGGCTTTATTTCTTTAAGCTGTCGCGAATCTCGCGCAGCAGCACGATGTCTTCTGGGGGCGCTGCCGGGGCGGCAGCTGCAGGCTCTGCCTGGCTGCGCTTGAGCTTGTTGATCTCCTTGACCATCAGGAAAATGATGAACGCTAGGATGAAGAAGTTCAGAACAATGGTCAGGAAGTGGCCATAGGCAAAGACGGGCACCCCGGCTTTTCTGAGGGCCTCCAGCGACATGTCCGTGCCTGCAGGGACGTTGCCGAGAAGCACATACATCTGGGAGAAGTCCAGCTTTCCAAAAACCAGGCCCACCACAGGCATGATGAGGTCACTGACCACTGCATCGACGATCTTGCCGAATGCTGCGCCGATGATGACGCCCACTGCCAGGTCGATCACGTTGCCCTTGATGGCAAATTCCCTGAATTCCTTCATCATTCCCATGCTTTTCTCCTTTGGCTGATTTTTATCCGGTACACGGCTTTCAGACGTGCAGACTTTGCGGATGCAATTATGAGCGCTGGACGGGCCTCTTTGGCTGCTTATGTCATTGCGCCTGAAACAAGGTATGGAGTGCCTGAAAAGAAGGCAGGCATGGCCTGCGGCCCACCCAAATCGCATGCCTGGCAGGCGCTTGCGCTTGAAAAGCGATCCCGCGCTCCGCTACAATTACGGGTTGACCCCACTAAGCCTATTTCAAGCCAGTTCTTGAAGGACTCTCATGACCCAAGCAAGCGCGAACGGTGCCCCAGCAGGTGCCCCTTTGGATAAAGATAAAAGAAACTGGATCGTCGCCACCGCCGCTGTCGGCGGCATAGGCGCAGTTGCCACCGCCGTCCCATTTGTCAGCACGTTTCAGCCTTCCGAAAAGGCAAAAGCAGCTGGCGCGGCTGTTGAAGTTGATATTTCCGCCGTCAAGCCCGGTGAAAAAATCACCGTCGAATGGCGCGGCAAGCCGGTCTGGATCGTCAAGCGCACGCCCGAGCAGCTCGCGGAACTGCCAAAGCTCGATGGCTTGCTCGCAGACCCTCAATCCAAGCGCAAGCAGGATGAATTGACCCCGGCTTATGCCCGCAACGAAGGCCGCTCCATCAAGCCTGAGGTTTTTGTCGCTGTCGGCATCTGCACCCATCTCGGCTGCTCGCCTTCAGACAAGTTCCAGCCCGGTGCGGTTGGCGGCATGCAGTCGG
>JAZKCB010000117.1:0-16791 GCA_040388335.1 Pseudomonadota bacterium
TGGCAGCCCGAGACGCCGGGCGAGCTGGCACTGGCCGAGCGGGTGAAGGCGCACCTCTATGCCGCGCGTGCGATGAGCCCGGCGTCCTGAACATCCTGGAATCATTCCAATGAAAAATAATGCCCTGACGGGCCGTGACCTGCTGGCTGCACTGGGTGTGGTTTTTATCTGGGGCATCAACTTTGTGATCACCAAGCTGGCGCTGCAGGACTTCACGCCCTTCCAGCTGGGTGCGATCCGTTTCACGATTGCCTTTGTGCCGCTGGCCTTCTTTTTCAAACCACCGGCTGTGCCTTGGAAGTGGGTGGTGATGTACGGCCTGTTTCAGGGTGTGGGCCAGTTCGGGCTGATGTTTTTGTCACTCAAGGTGGGCATGACGGCGGCGCTGGCTTCTGTGCTGCTGCAAACGCAGGTGTTCTTCACGGCGCTGTTTGGCTTTTTTCTGTTGCATGAGCGCACCAGCAAACCGCAGCAGGCGGGCATGGTGCTGGCCGCGCTGGGCATTTGCTGTTTTGTGATGAACTACGTGAACCCCGGCGCATCCGGCCCGGGCGTGACGACGGTGCTGGGCTTTGTATTGATTCTTTGTGCGGCGGCGATGTGGGCGGTATCGAACATCGTGGCCAAGCGTGTGCAGCAGGGCTACGCCGGCTATTCACCGATTTCGTTTGTGGTGTGGAGCAGTGCGGTGGCGGTGCTGCCATTTGTGTTGCTGGCCGGATTGCTGGACCCTGCAGCCGTGCGCTGGCACTGGCTGGATGCGCACTGGATCAGCTGGGTCGAAGCCGCCTACCTCGGTCTGGTGGCGACGCTGGTCGGCTACAGCCTGTGGACCTGGCTGCTGCAGCGCCACCCCGCGAATCGCGTCTCACCGTTTGGGCTTGCTGTGCCGGTCGTGGGCCTGGCTGCCGGCATGATTGTGCTGGGCGAGGTCATCACGCCATGGCAGTGGGCGGGCATTGCGCTGACGGCCTGTGCGCTGGGCTGTGTGGTGGTGGGCGGGCGCATCGCAGCCGTCTTCAAGCGTTCCTGACCAAAGTCTCAACCGCCGGCGACCCCCCCCTGAACTGCGCCTTCGAAATACGCGGCCAGTAAATCAAGCGCATGCCTGACCTTGGCGGGCTGCTCACCGCGCCTGGCCGTCACGGCATAGACCGGCACATCAGCCATGTGCCAGCCGGGCAAGACAGGCAACAACCGCCCATCGGCCAGCGCCTGCTGGTCTTCCTGGCTGACGGCCATGCCTATGCCCCAACCTGCCACGCAAAGCGCATGCATGGCCGTGACCTGTGATGCGTGCACGCGGGCTTGAAACCTGAGTTGCTGCTGTTCGCCACCCGGGCCGGTCAGCTCGATCAGATCAAAACTGGCGTTGCGCGGCCGGCTGCCCAGCAGGTCGTGGTGCAGCAGGTCATTGGGTTCTGAAGGCCAGCCGCGTTCAGCCAGATAAGCGGGTGCCGCGCAGAGCTGGCGTTTCATGCTGCCGAGCTTGCGTGCAACCAGTGTCGAGTCGGGTTGCGCACCGACGCGCAGCGCCAGGTCAACACGCTCTTCGATCAGGTCGATGACGGTGTCGTCGAGCAGCAGGTTGAGCGTGAGCTTCGGGTGGCTGCGCAGCGGCGCAAGCGCACCGGCGAGCAGGCTGCCGAAACCTATGGGTGCGGCGATGCGAAGCTCACCCTCGGGCTCGTCACGCAGCCGCGACAGCGCCTGGTCGGCCGAGCGTGCGGCGGCCACCATGGCGGCGCAACCTGCGTGATAACGCTCGCCGGCCTCGGTCAGCGTCAGCCGCCTTGTGGAGCGGTGCAACAGCGCAAGGCCCAGCGATTGCTCAAGCTGGCGCAGGTGCTGGCTGACGGCTGAAGGTGTCATGCCGAGTTGCCGACTGGCGGCGGTCAAAGAGCCCGCAGCCACCACTTCAGCAAAAACCGCCATGCGCCTGAGTTGATCCACCTTCGCCTCAATTCATTAGTTTTACTTCAGAGTATTAGCCTATTTTGCCCTCTATTCAATTAGACGTGAAGCAATCAGACTCAAGCCCTGTTCTCAATTCGCAACCTTCAAAGGAGCTTTATGAAAATCGCACTCATAGGCGCTACCGGTTTTACCGGCGCACCCGTTCTGGCAGAACTGCTGTCACGCGGCCATCAGGTCACTGCGCTGGCGCGCAACCCGTCCAAACTGGCCGCGCAAACAGGCCTGACTGTCGTCAAGGCCGATGTGCTGGACGACAGTCAGGTGGCTGCAGCCGTGGCCGGGCATGACGCCGTCATCAGCGCCTACAACCCGGGCTGGACCGAGCCGAAAATTCACGACCTCTTTTTACAGGGCAGCGAAGCGATTCTGCAGGGCACCCGACAGGCGGGCGTCAAACGTGTGCTGGTGATTGGCGGCGCAGGCAGCCTGTATGTGGCGCCGGGCGTGCAACTGGTCGATACGCCGCAGTTCCCCGCTGAATACAAGCAGGGCGCGCTGGCGGCACGCGAGTTGCTCAACCGCATTGAAAAAGAAACCAGCCTGGACTGGACCTTCATCTCGCCCCCGATTGGCCTGGCACCCGGCGAGCGCACCGGCCAATACCGCGTCGGTGCAAATGACCTCTTGCCTGGCCAGGGCGATGTGCCCGCGGGTATTTCAGTGGCTGACCTGGCCGTGGCCATCGTTGATGAAATTGAAAACCCTCAGCACATCAAAAAGCGGTTTACGGCGGCAAACTAAGGCTTTGTTGGGCGCTGTCTGACAGTGCGCGCCCGGTGTGGCGGCTAAGGTGGCTTGTGAAAGGGCACACACCATCATGAGCAACCTTATTTCAAAAACACAGCAGCACCTTCAGGCTGCCCGCGACCGGGACCAGAAGCGCCAGGGCTTTCCGGCAGAGCACTGGATTGTTCTGGGCGCAGGCGTTGCAGTGATGCTGGCCTCGCGCCGCAGCACGTCACCCATCGTTCGTGCGCTGGGCGCAGCAACCGGCGGTGCGCTGGTGGCACGTGCGGCCAGCGGTCGCGACGGCATTGCAAAACTGGTGGCATTGCTGCCGACCGGCACCAGCCTCAACAGCCTTTTTGGCCGCCGGCAGAAACTGCTGCCGTTTTAAGCCGATAATTTTTGCGCGTCGCGGCGCGCTGCTTCGAGCACATCGCGGGTCTTGATGGCTTCGCGGCGTGCCGCTTCGATGAAATCACCGCCCGCCGATGCGTAAAGAATGGCGCGTGAGGAATTCACCGCAATGTGCGCGCCGGGTTTCCAGCCGGCCTTGACGGTGGCCACTGCGTCGCCGCCCTGCGCGCCAACACCGGGAATCAGCAAGGGCAGCCTTGGCGCAACCGCTCGCACGCGTTCAATTTCCGCGGGGTAAGTGGCGCCGACAACGAGGCCCAGCTGACCATTGAGGTTCCACGGGCCATTCGCCAGGCTGGCCACATGTTCATAGAGCAGCGGCTGGCCATCGACCGACGCGAGACGCTGGTTCTGCAGATCGTCACCGCCGGGGTTGGAGGTGCGGCACAGCAGGAAGGCACCCTTGCCGTGGTACTTCAGGTAAGGCGTGACCGAATCAAAACCCATGAAGGGTGACAGCGTGACGGCATCAGCGCCGTAACGCTCAAAGGCTTCAATCGCGTACTGCTGGGCCGTGGCGCCAATGTCGCCGCGCTTGGAGTCAAGAATGACAGGCACAGCGGGTGCGACCTGTTTGATGTGTCTGACAAGGCGCTCAAGCTGCTCTTCTGCCCGGTTGGCGGCGAAGTAGGCGATCTGCGGCTTGAAGGCAATGGCGAGGTCGGCAGTTGCCTCCACGATGGCAGCGCAGAAATCAAAAATACGGCTCGCATCGCCCCGGTATTTTTCGGGGAACTTGCCGGGCTCCGGGTCAAGGCCGACGCACAGCATGGACTGGTTCTGGCGCTCGGCGGCTTCCAGCATCTCGATAAAAGTCATGGATTGGCTCATGCGCTCATTGTAAGAAGCGCGGGCTTGGTCAAACTTATGTAGAAATCACGCTCATGGCCAGGCAAAGATCTTCCCAGGCCTTGCCCTTGTCGAGCGGGTTGCGCAGCAGGTAGTGCGCATCGTGGGTCACGATAACTTTCACGCCATGCAGCTGGTGGACCTTTCCGCGCATCTTGCCAAAGGGCTCGGTGGTCTGCAGCAGTGCCTGCGACGCGAGCCGTCCCATCACCAGCACCAGGTCAGGCCTCGAAGCACCAACCAGATCAGACAGTGACGACCGGAGGTCTGCGCCCGCAGTGGCATGCCGCGCCAGCGGTGCAAGTGTGACCGCACCCGCCTTGTCGAGCTTTGTCGCACGCAACATGTTGTTGAGCAACTGGCCGGCATCGCCATCAAAAGGATTGAAGACGCCCTGCAGTGCAGACGCGGGGGTTTCCGCAAGCACCAGCCATCGCGGGCCGGCTGCACTGGCCGTGTCTGCATACAGGGCGAGTGCTTCGCCCACCTGCCATGCGGGGCCTTCGCCGCTGGATACGGCGGGCGCAGCGGCAGGCAGGGGTCGGGCAACTGGTGCGGGCGCTGCCGGGGCGGAACGTGCGCGTATGGCGACGGCGTCAATCGCGACAGGCGCGTGGACTGCAGCTTCAGGCGCTGCGGCAGCGACAGGCGGCGCGGCTTCAACTACCGGAACAGCGGCCAGGGCATCCATCGGCGACCAGACACGCACACCCATTTCGCGCAGCATGGCGCGGTGGCGCTTGTCGAGGTTGAGGCTCATCGCTTGAAAGCCTTCAAAGTGCAAAACTCATGACGACCGCATCTTCACGCCGGGGGCTGAGGACGCTGCCCGAGGGGTAATAGTTTTTACGCAGGCCGACTTCTCGAAACCCGTAACTTTCATAAATCGATTTTGCGCGCTTGTTGCTGACCCGCACTTCTAGCCACAACCATTGCGCGCCCTGCCCGCGTGCCCAGATGGCCAGCGCATCCAGCATCACGCGCGCCCAGCCGCGCCGCTGGTGTGCGGGCGCCACCGTGATGTTGAGCAAATGCACTTCGTCGACCCCCTTCATCGCCACAAAATAACCAAGCAGTTCTACCTGCTGCGGCGTGCCGCCTGTGAGCAATTGCGCCTGGTAACCGGCGTTGAGTGAGTCTGTGAAGTTGCCCGGCGTCCACGGGTGGTCATAGGCGGTTTTCTCAATGGCCACCACCTTGTCGAGCCACGCGGCCGTCATCGGCTCGAATTGCGCTTCGAGCGGATGGGAGGGCTTGAGGATGGCGTTCATCAGATCGATCAGTTTGCGGCAACCAGTGCAGCGTGCTCTTTTTGCTGCCTGACCACGGCACGCTCTTCGGTGGTGAGAGCTACTTTATCGCGAACATACAGCGGCAGCGCCAAAGCAGCATCGACAAGCTGCCCTGCGGCGGCCAGTGCGGGTACGAGTCGAAGGATGGCCGTGGCGGTGGGCAGCGCTTCAAGCCTGGTGAACGCCGCGATGCCAGCCGGGAAGCGGTCGGCATAAACCCCAAAAACATTACCGGCCAGCAGCGCAGTGCGAGCTGCGGGTGCCAGATTTTCTGGCCTGACCAGATGGCATTCGCCCAGCGGTTTGCAGACCCCGGCGGCAAATTCAAAATCCTGCACATACATCTCGTCCATGCGCGCATCCAGCAGCGCAGTCATGTGCAACACGCCGGCTTTGTCGGAATGCCGAAATCGCGCTTCTTCTGCCAGTGCCATCAAGGTGTCAACCGGCAGCACAGGAATGCCCGCACCGTGCCGGGCGCCAAACGCCAGACCCTGCGCCACCGAGCAGGCCGTGCGCAGGCCGGTAAACGAGCCGGGGCCGCGCCCAAAGGCGATGGCATCGAGCTGGTTCATGCGAAGGCCGGCCTCTGCGACCAGCGCCAGGATGGCCGGGATCAGGGCCATTGAGGCCTTGGCACCACCCGGTCCCGTGTGCGCCCACGTGCGCACGCCATCCGTCACCGCGATGGACATCACGTCTGTGCTGGTGTCAAAGGCCAGGAGTTTCATCGTCAGGGTCGTCAAAAAAATGCAGCGCCGGGAAATTGCCCGGTGCCTGCGGGAGATTATCCGCGCCAACGGCTTCAAGGGCGCAGCAGCGCAGGCAAGCCCCGATAATCGGCCCATGATTGATGACTGGCGGCTTCCGATGCGCTTTTTGACGCGAAACCCGGTGCCTGTGGGTGCGGTTGCGCTGGCAACCATGATGCTGGCCATACCTGCCGGCGATGCCCTCGCCCAGACCACCGCCCGCCTGCCGCCTGCGATTGAAAAAGCACTGGTGCGCGCCCAGGTGCCACGCGATGCCGTTGCCATGCTGGTGGTGGATGCATCGGGCAAACAGCCGCCGCGCCTCGCATACCGCAGCGATGTTCCCATGAACCCGGCTTCGGTCATGAAACTTGTCACGACGTATTCAGCGCTGGATACGCTGGGCCCTGACTTCACCTGGAAGACGAAAGTAACGCTGGACGGCAGCCTGACCAGCGGCCTGCTCAACGGCAACATGGTTGTCCAGGGCGGCGGCGACCCCAAACTGGTGGTCGAGCGCCTGCAGGCGCTGCTGATGCAGGTGCAGGCCAGCGGTGCCAAGGCCATACGCGGCGACATCGTGCTGGACCGCAGCGCGTTTTCCGTGCCCGCCACAGACCCGGGGGAATTTGACGGCGAGCCGCTTCGGCCCTACAACGCCCGGCCGGATGCGCTCCTGATCAACTTCAAGTCGGTCGTGATGACCTTCACGGCGGATATTCCCAATGCACGGGCCATCGTGCGCTACGAACCACCGATGGCCGGCCTGCAGATTGCAGCCACCGTGCCGCTGGTGCGGGTGAGCCGCTGTGGCGACTGGCGCAGCGAGCTGCGGGCCAGCGTTGACAACCCGAACCGCATTGATTTTCTGGGCAGCTATTCATCGGCCTGCGGTGAAAAAATCTGGCCCGTGGCTTATTCAGAACCGGCCAGCTTCGCCGCACGCGCTGTGGAGGGTTCCTGGCGCCAGCTGGGTGGCCTGATGACGGGCTCCGTGCGCGATGCAACGCCACAGGAGCTGGCCAAGCTGCGGCTCGGCGGCACGCTGTCGGGCGAAAAGCCCGCCGCGCAATTTGAAGGCGTCTCCATCCCCTTGCTGGAGGTGGTCCGCGACGTGAACAAGTATTCGAACAACATCATGGCGCAACACCTCTTCCTGACCATGGGATTGAAGGCCAACCTGGGCCAGCCCAAAAGCGGCACGCTGGAAGCCGGCCGCGCGGCATTGTCTGCCTGGTGGAAAAAGAACCTGCCCGGCGCCGTCCCGCCCCTGATGGACAACGGCTCAGGGTTGAGCCGAAATGAACGCATCACCGCCGCCAGCCTGCAGGCGCTGCTTCAGCATGCGGCCAGAAGCCCACTGGGAGCTGCGCTGGCAGATTCGCTGCCGGTCGCCGGTGTGGATGCCACCATGCGCGAACGCGCCAGGGGCGTGGCAGGCCAGGCTTTTGTCAAAACCGGCTCACTGCGGGACGTGACGGCCATTGCCGGTTATGCCAACGGCCTGAGCGGCGCGCGCTACATCGTCGTGGGGCTGATCAACCATCCGAACGCATCAGCGGCCCGGCCTGCGCTGGACGCACTGGTGGACTGGGCTGTGAAGGAAGGCGCACGTTGAGCACCGGCTTCACGCTGGCCGACTGGGTCGGCTTTGGCGCAGCGACCCTGACGACGGTGAGTTTTTTGCCGCAGGCCTGGCTGAGTTTCAAGACGCGCGATGTGAGCGGCATCTCGCTCGGCATGTACAGCGTGTTCACCGTCGGTGTTGCCTTGTGGCTGGCCTATGGGGTGATGCTTGGCGCCTGGCCCATCGTGCTGGCCAACGCCGTCACGCTGGCGCTCGCCGTGGCCATCCTGGTGATGAAGCTGCGCTATGGCGCTCAGGACAAACCCGAAGATCCGTGACAAACATCACGCCCTTTCTGAGGCGTGTACGCGACAGTGGACTACCGTGCGGTGTAAAACACGCATCAAATCATGAATGCGTCGCCTGCTGCGGACTATCATGGCCTCTCAAAAGTCGTTCCATAAAACAACGCCGGCTCCAGCTGGATAACAACGCTCCGAGCATGTCCCTTTTCAAAGGTTTGTTCCCCTCCACCAAAAGCCCGCGAAGCAACTCGCCGGAGCGCCAGGAGCATGCGCGCGGCGGCCCTGAAACAGCGCCCGTGAAAATGAACCTTGAAGAGCGCATGGCGTTTCGCCGCGAGCTGCTTTTCGAGAACGTCCGGACAACCCTGAGCAGCTATTTCATAGATGCCAGGAGCTACCATTTCAAGGTCATGCGGACCGACAAGCGCGGGCATTGTTACGTTGTGATGCTGGACATGCCGCCGGCATTCATGCTCGGCGAGCAAGGTCAACACGCAAGGCTGGCAGAGATCGCTGCCGCACTCACAAAGAACGCGCAAACCCGCTATGGCCTGATCATTGGCGGAGTCTACTGGCGTGTTGACGAGAGCCTGGCAGCAACTTCTACCGAAAGGGCCAGGCCCACCGCGACACCGTCTTTTGCGAGTTCGCAGCCGGGCCCCGAACTCACCAATATCGAGAAGTACGAGCGCGCAACCGCAGAAGAGCTCGCCGCTTTTGAGGCCGCATGGCAACGCGACAGCGACATCCAGATTGGCGACCGCACCTATTCATCAGACCTGGCGCCGCTGGGTGACGATCCGCCGCGCTAGCGGGACAGAGCTGCAGAACTTCAGAACTGCGACGGCATTCGTCGCGCCGTCAGACCGCAGGCTTGATGCGCCGCTCGACACGCCCTTGCACTGCGGCGGAAACAGTCACCCGTCCCGTCGCATGCCGCTGGTTGTTGCAGGCCTCATGGCTGATCGCCAGGTTTTCCGCATGGCTGTTACCCCCTTCGCTCAGCGGCAGGATGTGCTCCAGCGTTGACGCTTCGGGCAGCACATGTTCACCACACACCCAGCAGGGCACCTGGCCGTGCAGCTGGCGTGCAATGGTTTTGTAGATCTTGTCGCGGGTGTGGGAAAGCTTGCTCATCCGTGCGGGTTGGCATGTTCGGCGCCGAAGCTGCGAATTTTATGCCTGTGTGATCTGTATCCAGGCAGCCTGGATACAGGCCGTAGAAGCCACAATTTACAAATCGGCGGCGCTTGCTAGGCTTGTCAGCTTGTTCAAAACTTATAACACCATGAAAAAAATCAAGCTCTCCGTGCTGGCGTCCGCACTCCTGCTCGCCACCGTTGCCACAACCGCCACGACCGCCATGGCCGACACATGGCCGTCGAAGCCCATCAAATTTGTGGTGCCTTTTGGCCCTGGCGGCGCCAACGACCTGGTGGCGCGCGCGGTGGCCGACGGCGCATCGAAGCAGCTGGGGCAACCCATCATCATCGACAACAAGCCCGGTGCGGGCTCCGTTCTTGGCGCTGACATCGTCGCCAAGTCCGCACCCGACGGCTACACCTTCCTGGCACCGGCGGCCGGTGTGCTGACCAACGCCATGATCAAGACCAGAATGCCCTACAAGGAAGAGGACCTTGTGCCGGTGGCCCTGATGGCGGTCAGCCCCTCGGTCATCGTCGTGCCAGCTGACTCGCCCATCAAGGATCTCAAGGGCCTGGTGGCAGCATCCAAAGCCGGCAAGGGACTGAATTTTTCTACCGCCGGCACCGGCAGCACGCCGCACTTTGTGGCCGAGATGCTCAAACTGAAAACCGGCGCCAAACTCCAGGTGATCCCCTACAAAAGCGGCTCTGAAGGCGTGGTGGCGGTCATAGGCAAACAGGTTGACGCAACTTCGGAAGCCAGCGTCGTGGTGCTGCCGCAGATCAAGGGCGGCAAGCTTCGCCCGCTGGCCTCGACATGGAACCGGCGCATTGCCGCCATGCCGGAGATCCCCACAGCCGAAGAGCAAGGCTACCCGGGCGTGTTCATCGGTCACTGGTCAGGCGTGTTCGCACCCAAAGGCACACCGGACGACATCATGGACAAGATGAATGCAGCCATCAATGCTGCGCTTAAAACACCCGAGTTGAGGGCCCGCCTGATACCGCAGGGCATAGACCCCATGGGCGGCACGCGTGCAGAGTTTGCAAAGTTTCTGGCTGGTGAGAAATCACGGCTCGGCCCGATCGCCAAAAACTCCAGCATGAAGGAAGACTGAGCGCCTCCTTCGACCTAGCTCGCCGCAGCGCGCCCGAGGCGATCACGCACGCCGTCCCAGGCTTCATCGGGCGGCGGCGTTTCAATCCAGATCAGCTTGACGCCTTTGGCATCGAAATCCCGCAGTACGGCGAACAGTTGCTGCGCAGTCGCCAGCGCATCGTCGGGCATGCGGCGGTAGAGCACCTTGTCGGATTTGATGCGCACGATGGTGCGGGCGTAAATCGCGATATTGGCAGCATCAGCCCCCAGCAAATCGAGCGCGGTCTGTATCGCTTTGGCCTCCATCAGCCGCACCCTGGCTGTGGGCGCGTAGTGTGACTCCAGCGTGCCGGACGCGCGTGGTGCGGCGTTTGCATTCAGGATCAGGTCATCGGGGTCCAGCACGGGCTGGCCGCAGGCCTGCTCAAGCTGCGCGCGTGTCAGCACTCCCGGACGCAACAGCACGGGCCGGCCGCGCGTGCAATCCACAATGCTTGACTCGATGCCGACATCACACGGCCCGCCGTCCAGCACCAACAGGTCTTTGCCCAGCTCGTCGATCACATGCTGCGCCGTGGTCGGACTGACACGTCCGAAGCGATTGGCGCTGGGGCCTGCAACACCTGTCTTGCAGGCCTTCAGAAATGCCAGCGCAACCGGATGCGCGGGGCAACGCAGACCAATCGAGTCCTGACCACCCGCGGCAGCGGCGGCCACGCCCGGCTTGCGCGGGAGGATGACCGTGAGGGGGCCAGGCCAGAATGCGGCGATCAATCGTTCCGCAAATCCGGGGATGCCACTCGCGTAATCTTTGACCTGACCTGCATCGGCCACATGAACAATCAGCGGATGGTCGGAAGGCCGGCCTTTGGCGGCAAAGATGCCGGCCACGGCCTTGTCGCTCGACGCGTCGGCACCCAGGCCATACACCGTCTCGGTGGGAAAGCCCACGAGGCCGCCAGCCTGTATGACGCGAGCGGCCTCATCAATAGCCTGCGGATCGTTGCCCGAAAGAATCATCGCGCTCAGGCCAGACCGGGCAGACCCAACAGGTCGGCCGCCTTGCGCGCAGTGGCTTTCACATCGGCCAGCGTGGCAGCCGTGATGTTGAGGTGGCCCATCTTGCGGCCCCGGCGCGCATCCAGCTTGCCGTAAAGGTGCAGGTGCGCACCCGGCAAGGCCAGCACGGCCTGCCAGTCGGGTGTGCGCGACTGGCCTTGCGCATCAAACCAGATGTCACCCAGCAGGTTGAGCATGATGGATGGCGAGTGCTGGCGCGGTGCGGGCAACGGCAAGGCGGCCATGGCATGCACCTGCAGGTCAAACTGCGAGACATCACAGGCATCCATGGTGTAGTGGCCGCTGTTGTGCGGGCGTGGCGCCATTTCATTGACGACCAGGCCGCCATGTTCGCTGCCGTCGTCAATCACAAAGAACTCGACGCAGAGCACGCCCACGTAACCGATGTGCGCGGCGATGGAGCGTGTGGCTGCGAGGGCGCGCGCGGCAAGCTCGGGGGGAAGACAGGATGCATAGGCATGCGTCACGGCAAGAATGCCGTCGACATGCACATTGCGCTGGGGCGCAAAACCGACCATGGCACCATCCCAGCCACGCGCCACGATGACCGACAGTTCGTCCTTGAGTGGCATCAGCTTTTCAAGTACGCAGGGCACCTGTTTCAGGTCGCTCCATGCAGTGGCCAGCTCGGCTGCGTTCTTCACGCGCACCTGGCCCTTGCCGTCATAACCCATGCGCGCGGTTTTCAGGATGCCGGGCAGCAAGGCCGCAGGCACGGCGCTCAGGTCTGCTGCTGTCTGAATCACGGCATACGGTGCGCATGCCACACCGGACACATCAGCGCAAGCCGTGAAGTGTGATTTTTCTTCAATGCGGTTTTGCGCAATCGCGACAACTGCCGCACCTGGCGCCACGGGCCTTGTCGCGGCCAGCGTTTGCAGCGCATCGGCCGGCACGTTCTCGAATTCAGTGGTGACGGCGTCGCTGACCTCAGCGAGTTGCGCCAGACCTGCGGCATCGCTATAGCCCGTCTGGATGTGGTGGTGGCTGACGAGGCCTGCCGGGCTTTGCGGGTCGACATCAAGCACCGCCGTGAAATAACCCAGGCGCTGCGCGGCGTGTACAAACATGCGGCCCAACTGGCCGCCGCCCATCACACCCAAAGTGGCGGGGCGGCCGGATGGCGATGCGGTGCCGGGAAAGATGGGTGCCTGGCTCATGCGGGCGGCAGCGTCATGGCGCGCGCGGCGGCCGTTTGCTCTGTGCGGAAGGCCTGCAGTTTTTTCAAGAGCTTTTTGTCCTGCAGCGCCAGCATGGCCACGGCGAACAGCGCGGCATTGGCAGCACCGGCATTGCCGATGGCAAAGGTGGCCACCGGCACGCCCTTGGGCATTTGCACGATGCTGTGCAAGGAGTCCACCCCCTGCAAATGCTTGCTGGCCACGGGCACACCGAGCACCGGCACGGTGGTCTTGGCAGCGAGCATGCCGGGCAGGTGAGCCGCGCCGCCAGCGCCTGCAATGATGGCCTGGAGGCCACGGCCGGACGCTGCTTCGGCATAGGCGAACAGCTCGTCAGGCATGCGGTGCGCCGACACCACCTGCGCCTCGTGCGCAATGCCGAACTGGGTCAGGATCTGGACCGCGTGCTGCATGGTCTCCCAGTCGCTGCTGGAGCCCATCACCACACCGATCACGGGTTTGGCCACCGGTTTCGCGGGTTTCACAGATTTGCTTGTTGTTGTCATGGCTAAGCTTTGCGGTCTGGGCTGTCGGGATGTTGGAGGCGAGGCGCGGGAAACCATGGATTTTAAGGTGCAGGGCATGGTGGAGACGGTGAGACGCTGATTTAGTGCGCAGGCCGGGCTGATGGCGCCGCCCTGCGCGAACCCGAGCTGTCGACGACCGCCTGATTTACTATTATTTTTATAGCTGCTTGCGCTCGTATTCATTGGCTTGCAGCCGTTTTCATGCCTGAAAATGGCCATTTTTTGTTGTTTTTGAAGCCGTTTTTTGAGCCCGGCGCGGCACTGAAGGTGAAAAGTTAACTTCCATATTAACTTTGGCCTGAATTTTGACGTACACGCTAAAAATTTATCGTGTACGTGAAAATTTCAACCAGGCGCGCTTTGGGCCATGGCACCGTGCTACCCTCGCTGCGGTTGAAAATTTCCCTCCAGACCCCAGTTCCCGAAGAGCCCTAACTCCAGAAGATCATGATCGACGTCACCCTTGCCAATTTTGAACAGGAAGTCATCGCCGCTTCCATGACCACCCCGGTGCTGATTGATTTCTGGGCGCCCTGGTGCGGGCCCTGCAAATCGCTGGGTCCCATTCTTGAGAAAGTAGAGGCCGCTTACGGTGGCCGCTTCAAGCTGGTGAAGATCGACTCCGACCAGGAACAGCAGCTCGCTGCGGCATTCGGCGTCAAGAGCATTCCGACCTGCATCCTCATGATGAACGGCCAGCCGGTGGATGGCTTCACTGGTGCGCTGCCGGAAGGCAAGGTCAAGGAGTTTCTGGACAAACACGTGCCACCCGGTGAAGAGTTGCCCGCAGAAGACGCCGCTGAAGAAGCCGAAGTCTCACCCGAAGACGCGCTTGAGAAGCTGAAGCAGGCTGTCGCCGCGAAGCCCGAAGACGAGGGCGCACGCTTTGAGCTGGTCAAACAGCTGCTGCTCGATGGCAGCGATGACGATGCCAAAGTGGCCTTCGCACCCGTGATCGCCCAGACGGCGGCGGTCCGCAGATTCGACTCGCTCAAACGCTGGATGGATGCGATTGATTTTGTCGCCATGCACGCCAACGAGGCCGGCGCAGAAGCCGGGTTCGATGCAAAGATTGCGGCCAACAAACGTGACTTCGACGCCCGTTTTGACAAGGCGCGCTGGCTGATGGCACAAAACCGCTGGACCGATGCACTCGACGAGCTGCTTGATATTTTGATGCGCGACAAGACCTGGAAGGAAGACCTGGCGCGCAAGACCTACATCGCCATTCTCGACATCATGGAGCCACCCAAACCCAAGGTGGCAGATGGCCAGATTCCACCGGATGACCCGGCAGTCGCCACCTACAGGCGCCGCCTGAGCAGCGTGATCCTGAGCTAGGCCGCTGCCAAACTGCGTGGCTGCGGACGTCAGTGTCCAAACAGGAGCCGACTCAGGTTGAACGTTACGCCCACCACAACGGCTTGGACAAATACCATGCGTCCAGACTGCAACTGCGCACCCGGCACATTTGACCTGTCTCTGTTGCGGCGCCACAGCAAAATCAATAACCCTCCCAGCAAAGGGCTGAGCAAGGCGTTAAGCCATTGAAGCGTGGGTACACGCAGGGCCAATATCGGGAAAAAATAAACACTTGCCATCCCGAGAACGAAGCCAAGTGCCAATCCGAGTAGAAGATCACCCAAGGGATTTGCCTCGGGACGCGTGCGTAATGATTTACGCAAACCTAGATTGAACACCTCCGACAAAAGGGTCAAAACGCCTTCGAGCAGGATGTTCGCAATAAATTCAAGCACGAATCGCCTTGCGTGCTGGGCGTTCAGTTGATCAGGCCGTGAGGCGGGTCAGGGCTTCCTGGTACTTCGCTGCCGTCTTGGCAATCACTTCGTCGGGCAGGCGCGGGGCGGGTGGCGTTTTGTCCCAGGGCTTGCCGTTGATGCGCACGGCCTCCAGCCAGTCACGCACAAACTGCTTGTCGTAGCTTGGCGGGTTGGTACCGGCGGCAAAGGCTGCTTCATACCCTTCAATCGGCCAGTAGCGTGACGAATCGGGCGTCAGCACCTCATCCATCAGGGTCAGGGTGCCGTTTTCATCGAGGCCGAACTCGAACTTGGTGTCGGCGATGATGATGCCCTTGGTCAATGCAAACGCGGCGGCTTCCTGATAAATCTGGATGCTGATTTTTTTGATCTGCGCGGCCATCTCGGCACCGACAACCTTGACCACCTGCTCGTAGCTGATGTTCTCGTCATGCTCGCCGACCTCGGCCTTGGCCGCTGGCGTAAAAATCGGCTCGGGCAACTTGCTGGCGTTTTTCAGGCCTGCAGGCAGCGCCACGCCGCACACGGCCTGGCTGTCCTGGTATTCCTTCCAGCCACTGCCGGCCAGGTAACCCCGAACCACGGCCTCGACGGGAATCGGCTTGAGGCGCTTGACCAGCATGGACCGGTTGGCAACCTGCGGAATTTCTGCTGCCGTCACGGCGCTTTCAGGCTTTTCGCCAGTAAGGTGGTTGGGGCAAATATGCCCCAGCCGGTCAAACCAGAACAGGGCCATCTGCGTGAGCAATACGCCCTTGCCCGGGATGGGCTCGCCGAGGATGACGTCAAAGGCGCTCAGCCTGTCGCTGGCGACCATCAACAACCTGTCCTTGCCCACGGCGTAGTTGTCGCGCACCTTGCCGCGGGCGAGCAGGGGTAAGGAGGTCAGGGCAGAGGTGTGAAGCGCTTGGGTCATGGTGGGTGTGAAAGTAAAAAGCCCGCGCAACTCAGCGAGTTCACGGGCCTTGAATTATCGCCAATCCCGAAAGGGAAAGACGATCTGCAATGGATCAGTGAACGACTTGTGCCAGCTCACCCTTGGAATACTTGGCCGCAACAACCTGCAGGCTGTCGCCCTTGATCTTGGCGCCCTGGCCTTCGCAGCCGAACTCGATGTAACGCTGCTTGCACAGGGCCTTGGCTGCTTCGCGTGCGGGCTTGAGCCATTCGCGGGCGTCGAATTTCTCGGGGTTCTCAGCCAGGAACTTGCGCACCGCGCCCGTCATGGCCAGGCGGATGTCGGTGTCGATGTTGATCTTGCGCACGCCGTGCTTGATGGCTTCCTGGATTTCCTCGACGGGCACGCCGTAGGTTTCCTTCATCTGGCCACCGTACTGGCGAATGATGGCCAGCATTTCCTGCGGTACGGAAGAAGAACCGTGCATCACCAGGTGGGTGCTGGGAATGCGCTTGTGGATTTCCTTGATGCGGTCAATCGCCAGGATGTCACCCGTGGGCTTGCGGCTGAACTTGTAGGCACCATGGCTGGTGCCGATGGCAATGGCCAGCGCATCAATCTGCGTCTGCTTGACGAAATCTGCCGCCTGCTCAGGGTCGGTCAGCAGCTGTTCGCGCGTCATGGTGGCGTCGGTGCCGTGGCCGTCTTCCTTGTCACCCTTCATGGTTTCAAGCGAGCCGAGGCAGCCGAGCTCACCTTCGACCGTGACACCGTAGCGGTGCGCCAGTTGCGAGACCTTTTTGGTCACTTCGACGTTGTACTCATAGCTGGCGATGGTCTTGCCGTCGGCTTCCAGCGAGCCGTCCATCATGACGGACGAAAAGCCGAGGTTGATGGCACCCTGGCACACATCAGGGTTCTGGCCGTGGTCCTGGTGCATGACCAGCGGGATGTTGGGATACATCTCGATGGCCGCTTCGATCAAATGCTTGATGAAGGGCTCACCGGCATACTTGCGGGCGCCTGCGCTGGCCTGCAGGATGACCGGTGCGCCGGTTTCCTTCGCCGCTTCCATGACGGCCTGCACCTGCTCGAGGTTGTTGACGTTAAAAGCCGGAATGCCGTAGCCATTGACTGCAGCATGGTCCAGCAGCTCGCGCATCGATACGAGTGCCATGATCAGATTCCCAGAAAGTTA
>JAZKCB010000118.1:0-38709 GCA_040388335.1 Pseudomonadota bacterium
TTGACAAATATTTCACAGCCAGAAAACCGCACCAAAACGGGGCAAAACAGACAACCCAGCGCCCATTCCAGCCTGGCAAACTGCCACACAGTATCACTTCGCCAACAGGCGTTTCACGCGCACCGGCACTGCTTCGCAAGCGGGCGTGTCGCTGCGGCATCATGGCGCGCCAGCGAAATCAGCACATTCGCCTCGGGGTATCGGGCGCCCGCAGAGCCTTTGGGATGTCGTAAGCAACCAGCGTGACCGGTTTCAGGGCAGCGCTGGCGTCCGGCTCTTCGCCTTCTTCAGCTGCAGCATGCACTTCGATCGGCTCGCCGGCCATGTCTTCAGCATTCATGAAGAGCACATCACGTCGGCCGAACACGCTGCGGTAGCGGTCGTCAAAAGCGCGAGAAGACCGCATGTGCGTGGTCAAAATCCTCTAGCGACACCGTGCTCTTGCCGATGCTGATGGATTTGGGCAGGCCGAAACGGCCTGATGCGGCGGTCTGTCTGACAGACGCAGGCCACATAAACCACCTAGGATGAGTCTTTGTGCTCTTTTCATTCCTTCCCTCCCAAAGACCCCTACATGCCACAAGCTCATGGTTACGCGGCCCAATCCGCAACTTCCCCCCTTGCCCCCTATACCTTCGAGCGCCGCGACACCGGCCCGCTGGATGTGGCAATGGACATCCTTCACTGCGGCGTCTGCCATTCTGACCTGCACACGGCGCGCGGTGAATGGGGTGGCATCAACTTCCCCGCGGTGCCGGGTCACGAGATTGTGGGCCGCGTCACGGCCGTGGGCAATCTGGTGACCAAATTCAAGCCGGGCGACATCGTCGGTGTGGGCTGCATGGTCGACAGCTGCCAGCATTGCAAACCCTGCGCCGACGGGCTTGAGCAGTATTGCGACAACGGGTTTACGGGCACCTACAACGGCCCCGAGCAGGGCACGGGCGCCAACACCTATGGCGGTTATTCAGACAAGCTGGTGGTGCGCGAATCGTTTGTGCTGCGCGTGTCGCATGACGAAAAAGACCTTGCCGCCGTCGCACCGCTGCTGTGCGCCGGCATCACAACCTATTCGCCGCTGATGCAGTGGAAAGTTGGCCCCGGCCACAAGGTCGGCATCGTCGGCCTCGGCGGGCTGGGCCACATGGGCGTGAAGATTGCGGCTGCCATGGGCGCGCATGTTGTGCTGTTCACCACCTCGGGCGACAAGCGTGAAGACGCATTGCGCATGGGCGCGAAGGAAGTCGTGATCTCGAAAAATGAAGACGAGATGGCGGCGCATGCCGGCAGCTTTGATTTCATTCTCAACACCGTGGCCGCGCCGCACAACCTCGATGCCTTCCTGGTGCTGCTCAAGCTCGACGGCACCATGACGCTGGTGGGTGCGCCTGCCAGCCCACACCCTTCGCCGGGCGTGTTCAACCTCATCATGAAACGCCGCCGCCTCGCCGGCTCGCTGATAGGCGGCATACGCGAAACGCAGGAGATGCTGGATTTCTGCGCGAAGCACGGCATCGTCTCGGACATTGAAGCCATCCGCATCGACGGGATCGACGCCGCCTATGAGCGCATGCTCAAAAGCGATGTGAAGTACCGCTTCGTCATCGATATGGCGAGCCTGAAGGCGGCCTGATCACCTGAGCATCGTCGTCCCTCGTACTTTTTCAGGCAATGGCTGGGGACTGACAAATTAATTTTGTCAGTTCATCAAAAATATGCGCTTCTGCCGGGTCGGGCAAAAGACCACAATGGGCCAGCTGTCATCACAGCAGTCACCGGCACATCACCGGGAGCAGAAAAACAGAAAGTACGAGACATGACACATTTGCACAAACGCCGGACGGTGGTTGCCCTGCTGTCCCTCACGGCCGTGGGCCTGGCTGCGGCCCAGTCCGGCGGCGCCTACCCCAACAAGCCGATCCGCCTGGTCGTGCCTTTTGCGCCGGCAGGCCCTACCGACATTGCCGCACGACTGATCGCGCGCAAGCTGTCCGAAACGCTGGGCCAGCCCGTGGTAATCGACAACAAACCCGGTGCGGGCGGCGCGGTCGGTTCGGCCGAAGTGGCGCGTGCACCTGCCGATGGCTACACCCTGCTTTACGGCAGCAGCAGTACCTTGTCGGTCAACCCGGCGCTGTACCCCAAACTCGGCTATGACGCTGCAAAGGCTTTTGAACCTGTGGGCCTGGTGGCACGCGGCCCGCAGATCGTGGTGATTCACGGCGCGCTGCCGATCAACAATCTCAAGGAATTTGTGGAGTACGCAAAGAAAGCACCCAACGGCCTGTCGTATTCGTCCGCCGGTAATGGGTCCGTGGGCCATCTCTCTGCCGAACTGCTGATCAACTCGCTGGGCATCAAGGCCACACACATCCCCTACAAGGGAGGCGCACCGGCCATCAACGCGGTGGTCAGCGGCGAGACCCAGTTCACCATTGACGCGATAGGCACCACATCGGCCTTTGTCAAGGCGGGCAGGCTCAAGGCCATCGCTGTCATCAGCGACAAACGAACCGGCTTCATGCCCGAACTGCCGACGACAAAAGAGGCAGGGTTCACGCCCATCACCGCTGATTTCTGGAGTGGCATTGTGGCGCCAGCCGGCACGCCGCAAGCCATCATCGACAGGCTGAACCGGGAAATCGTCAAAGCGCTCAAAGAGGCCGATGTGGAGGCGCAACTCAAGAACCTGGGTGCTGAGGCACAGGGCAGCTCGCCTGCGGAGTTCACGCGGCTGATCCAGGAAGAAAGCAAAAAATGGGCAGAGGTGGTGGCGAAATCCGGCGCCAAGGCGGACTGACGACCAGGGATGCAAGCGCCCATCATTGACGAGACACATGACCCGGCAAGCGTCAGCTGGGTCGTATCGGCCAACACCATGGATACCGATTTTCCGCTGCAAAACCTGCCGCTGGGCGCGCTTGAAGTGGGTGGCCGCGACGTCTGCGGTATCGCCATTGGCGACAGCATCTTCAATTTGCATGCAGCGGCAGAATGCGGCCTGCTGAGACAGCTGCCGTCCGGTCTTCATGCAGCCTGCCTCCAGCCCCGGCTCAATGCGCTGATGGCGTTGTCACCGAACGAGTCGCGGCTTCTGAGACGCAGGGTATTTGCGCTGTTAAAAGACGACCCCGCCAACATCGGCCTGCGTGAGGCAATTCAGAAAACCGCACTGATGCCGCGCGAGGGCGCAGTCATGGTCGTGCCCGCGCAGATCAACGGCTACACGGACTTTCTCACGTCGCGCCACCACACCGAACGGCACGGAAAGTTCAAGGGCCTGAAGGACCCGCTCCCGCCGGCCTTCCTGAGCCTGCCGGTGGCCTACCACGGCCGTACATCGTCGATCCGCATCAGTGGCCAGCCGGTAATACGGCCCAATGGCCAATACAAAAATACGGAAGGCCAGGTGGTTTTCGGACCCGTCAAGGCGATGGACTTTGAACTGGAGCTGGGCGCTTACCTGCGTGGGGGAAACACACTGGGCACGCCCCTCGGTATGGATGAAGCTCAAGCGCAGATCTTTGGCTACTCGCTGCTCAACGACTGGTCGGCCAAGGACATCCAGTGGTGGGAGCAGGTGCTGGGGCCGTTTCTGGGCAAGAACTTCCACACCTCTGTCTCGCCCTGGGTAGTGACTGCAGATGCGCTGGCGCCGTTTCAGATTGCCGCACCCCAACTCGCTGAAGATGCCCCACCGCTGCTGCCACATCTGGACTCCAGCCACAACCGGCAATTTGGCGGCCTGCAGGTGGATGTGGAAGCATGGATTCATTTGCACCCCGAGGGCGTGAAAGACGCCGTGCGCCTGAGCCACAGCAGTGTGCAAAACCTCAGCTGGACGTTTGCACAAATGGTGGCACATCACACCAGCAATGGCTGCAACATCCTGGCCGGCGACTTCATCGGCAGCGGCACCATTTCGGGTGAAGCCGATGAGTCCCGCGCCTGCATGACCGAGATCACCGAAGCCGGCAAGAAACCGGTACAACTGCAAGACGGCATTACCCGATGCTGGCTTGAAGACGGTGACGAAATCATCCTGCGCGCGTACGCACGGGGCGAAGGCTACAGGAGCATTGGATTCGGTGAATGCCGAGGCAAGATTGCACCGGCGCTGCGGCATCCGGCGACTATTTAAGCTACCTTGGTCCGGCAGCCAGGGTCAGCTCTGTCGAGAAAACCTCCAGGGCTTCGCCAATGTCACGCCCTATCTTGCTGATGCGGTAAAAATCAAACTGCACCAGCGACGTGATGTCTGCGGTATGCGCGGCATAACGTTTGCAGGCCGCTGCAGCGAAAGACGGGATGACCGCTACGCCAAAGCCCTTGCCAGCCATGGCGATGGCGGTTTCCAGGTTGTTGACGGCCATGCGCACGCGAAGGTCCAGGCCTTCTTTTTTAATCGTCGCATTGACAAGCTGCTGCACCGGGCTTGCCTCCGTCAGTGCCACCACCGGATACGCCGACAGCTCGGACCAACCCAGCGTGGCCCGCGACTTCATCAATTTTGGCGACCAGGCTGCAATGAGCTTGGACGGAAACATCGCCGTTTGCCGTATGCCCGACGCGCGCTGAAAGAAGGCGCCAAAGGCAGCATCGATGTCACCGCTGTCGACCAGCCCCAACAAGGTTTGCGGGGCGTCGTCGATGACGTCCAGCCGAACGTCCGGGCAGGCCTGCTGGAACTTCTCCAGGACCTCGGGCACGACGTGGGCAGCCACCATGGGCGTAAAGCCCAGCCTCAGCTGCGCCACACCCGTCCGCTCCAGCGCGCCCAGCCTTGCGCTAGCCGCCTCCAGGTCGCGAACCACCGCCATGGCTGTCGGTAAAAAATCGCGGCCCGCATCGGTCAGCACGACGTTGCGTGTGGTTCGCTCGAACAGCCTGCTGCGAAGCTGGCCCTCCAGCTCACGAATGGTCGCACTCAGTGCAGCCTGCGTCAGGTGGACCTTTTGCGCGGTCTTGGTGAAGTTGCCGGTTTCCGCGACGCCGATAAAGGCCTTGAGCTGACGCAGATTCAGGTTCATGAAGAACGCCCGTGCAATAAAAAGTAAGGACCGATCATAGGGTCCGGCCCTCAGACAGTCCATGCAGGAAAACACGCGGTTCAAGTCGATTCACGGCCGATTCATAGATCTTGCTTGTCAAGCCACAGCATCAATTTGTTTTACCTGGCGCGACTTGCACTGTGTAATGACAATATTGAGACCCAAGAGACAAGAGGATGGATCCATGGATATCGTGATTGTTGGCGCCGGTATTGGCGGTCTGACGGCGGCCCTGTCGCTGCTGCGCACCGGGCACAAGGTGCAGGTGCTGGAGCAGGCATCGGAACTGCTTGAAGTCGGTGCAGGCGTGCAGCTCAGCCCCAACTGCACACGTGTGCTGTTTGAGTTGGGTCTGGGTGATGAGATGGTGGCCAGGGCGTCAGAGCCGGTCAGCAAGGAAGTTCGCCTGTGGAACACCGGGCAAAAGTGGAAGCTGTTTGATCTGGGCCCCATGTGCCGTGAGAAATACGGCTACCCTTATCTCACCATTCATCGCGCGCACCTGCACGCCACCTTGCTGGATGCGGTGAACCGCCATTCACCTGGCGCCATCACGCTGAATGCAAAAGTCGCCTCCTGCGTGGCGGATGGCAAGGGTGCAACCGTCACGACGATTGACGGCCGCAACTTTACCGGTGATGTGGTCGTGGGTGCGGACGGTGTTCACTCGGCTATCCGCGCGCAGCTCTTTGGCAACGACAAACCGGGTTTTTCCGGCCTTGTCGCCTGGCGCGGCCTGATCCCCATGGCCCAACTGCCCGCCCACCTGCGCGATGCGAGGGGCGTCAACTGGATAGGCCCCGGCTCACATGTGATTCATTACCCGCTGTCGAGCGACGGACTGGTGAACTTTGTCGGCGCAGTTGAACGTAGCGACTGGAAGGTGGAGTCATGGCACGAGAAGGGCTCGGTCGATGAATGCCTGCGCGACTTTGCCAACTGGCATGCCGATGTACAAACGCTGATCAAGTCCATAGAGACACCCTACAGGTGGGCGATGATGACACGCGAGCCGATGGCGAGCTGGACGGTCGGCCGCATCACCCTGCTCGGCGACGCCTGCCACCCGACCCTGCCCTTCCTGGCGCAGGGCGCAGCCATGGCAATTGAAGACGGCTTCATGCTCGCAAGAGCGCTGAACGAATACCCTGGCCAGCCAGAAGAAGCCCTTCAGAAGTACGAAGCAGCGCGCAAGGAGCGCACCTCACGCGTGGTCAGAGGTTCCAACGACAACGCCAAACGTTTTCACGACCATTCACTGGCCAATGAAGCCGGCGCCACGCAGTATGTGGACAGGGAATGGACACCGGAACGCGTCGTCGAACGTTACGACTGGCTGTTCCGCTACAACGTCAACGAAGCCCTTGTCTAGGCTGTCTGGCTTCACTATTGATTGAGGACGTGCAGGATGTTGCCATCCGGGTCCTTGAACCAGGCGCCCTTGAAGTCACCCTTGACGTGGGCGCCGTCTTCATACGTCATGCCGGGCATGTCGTAACGCTCAAACACCACGCCCTTATCCCTTAACGCCTGCATGACCTTGTCGAACTCATGGCCGACCGACCATGTGGCTGAGGTGGCCTTGTTAGTGCCGGCAAACTGCGACACATAAACCACAACGACAGCGGTCCCGCTCTGGTAGTTGAGGACGCCCATCGCCTCGCTACTCTCACGCAGCTGCAGGCCGAGCCTGTCGCCATAAAACTGCCTGGCAGATTTGAGGTCTTTCACGGCGATGGTGGCCATGACATTGCGGTTTGCGAGCATGTGGCTCTCCTTTTCCTGAAAGTATCTTGTTGCGTGGTATTCACACGGCCATCAATTTTGTGGCGTGTCCGCACCTGACACGAGGTTCCTACACCCTTGGCGGTCCGCGTCTGACCAGCTTACTCCCGGTCGGACGCATACTCACCACATGAAACAAAAGTTGTCGGCCTTCATGACCTGGCTCCTTGCAGGGGCAGCAGCCCTGCTGCTGTACGCCTGCGCAGGGCAAAGGGCAACCGATATTGACGTGACTGCATTTGCAACCTGGGGCAACGCCGGTTTGCCGGTGGCGGGCAGCACCTACCGTTTTGACCTGCTCCCTTCACAACAGCTTTCGACCGGACCAACCCGCCAGCTCGAAACCATTACCCGCGATGCGCTGGCACGCAAGGGTTTGCAGCTGGCGACTTCCCCCACTGCTGCCAAATACAGCATACAGGTCTCAACCAGTGTCCAGCGCGTCGCCGGCCTGGGCAACTACCCCTATGGGCCCACGATCAGCGCAGGAGCAGGGGGCGGTAGCGGTGGTTTCAGCGCTGCGGGCATCGGTTTTGGGTTTCCCATAGGCGGCTCAAGTAACAGCGAGTACCGCACAGAGCTGGTGCTGCTGGTGCGAAACCTTCAAAACAGCAGTATTGCCTACGAAGCACGGGCCTATGCGCAGGATGGATTTCCGGGTGATTCGACGGTCCTTGCAGCCATGGCAGAAAGTGCGCTCAGGGACTTCCCGGTCCCGCCTGCGGGTATCAGGCGATACCGTGTAGAGCTGCAGCGCTAGGGAGATTCGCCAGCCTGCGTGCAAAGAACTGTGAAATAAGGCCGGGTGAATGTAAAGCCTGAGCCACTGTGAAAAGATGCTGGCTTGCCGGCCTGTACCTCTGCACAATGGATATCTTCAGACCATGGCGAGCGCCTTTTGACGGCAGCCCCACGGTCCAGTAGCTGGTCAAGCCAAAGGAACAAATGAAAACATCCGTCACCTCATTCACAAGCCTGCGCACTTCGGCACTCCCGCTTGCATTGGCTGCCCTGTCGCTCTGCATGTCCATGCGCGCCACTGCACAGGCTCCCGATCCCACGTCACCACCGCCGGAAGCGCCAGCCTCCGGGGCGCCCCCAGCGCCCACAACTGCTCCTCCGACACAAGGCTACGCTGCCCACGACGTCAAGCGCGCCTTCAGCTTTATGGACGGTAACCACGACGGGCAACTGAGCCGCGCAGAAGCCGCCAGCTTCAAGAACGTCGCCAAACACTTCGATGCAGCCGATTCCAATCGGGACGGAATGCTTTCGCGAAGTGAATTTGACAACGCGGTGAACGGCCACAGAGTCCAGTAAAAACGGCGCAATACCTTGAGTACAGCGTTACCGCTACCCTTTGTCACCGCCCATGTGCAGCGAGGATTTAAAATAGCCGCATGCCCACCCGTCAATGCATCAACGAATTCATTTCCATTGTTGAAAGCAGCGCGCATGTTGAAGCGACAGAGCAGTTCTGCAGCCAAGACGCCAGCATGCAGAAAAACAGCCATTCGCCCAGAAGGTGGCTGAATGGCTTTGTAAAACGCAAACGGGCTGCACTTGCACACCAGCACTGGCTTGGCGACAGAATTGCAGAAAAGCGATTCTTTTACGACCCGGACCAGCGCAAAACGCCCATCCCGGGCTGACCCTTCAGGGCACACATTGCAATACGTTGTTGCGGTCCGGGCGCTCTGCGAGTTCGCGGCCAAACATGGTGACCTGGATCTTCGCTTCACGCCCGCACCCTCTGCCCAGGAAGGCATCGCAGGCCACTCGCTGGTCGCATCGCGCCGCAGTGGCAATTACGAGGCAGAAATCGGCCTTGAAGGCGATTACAAAACCCTGAAGGTGCGCGGTCGTGCGGACGGCTACGACCCGGATAAAAACCTGCTGGAAGAGGTCAAGACGTATCGCGGTGACCTGCATTCGATCCCCGACAACCGCCGCAACCTGCACTGGGCTCAGGCCAAAATCTACGGCTGGCTTGTCTGCCGCGACAGGGGTCTCGATGACATCAACCTGTCGCTGGTTTATTTTGACGTCGCCAGCTTGCAGGAACAGCCGCTGACCGAGCACTACACAGCCGCAGCGCTAAGGGAATATTTCGAGCTGCTCTGCGAAGGTTTTCTGCTCTGGGCCGAACAGGAAATGGCGCATCGCCTGGCGCGTGATGCAGCACTGACGGCGCTGGATTTCCCTCACGAAAACTTCAGGCCTGGTCAGCGTGAACTCGCTGAAGCTGTTTACAAAACCCTCACCGCCGGCAAATGCCTGATGGCACAAGCGACCACCGGCATCGGCAAAACCATGGCCACCGTGTTCCCCATGCTCAAGGGAGCGCCAAAACAGCGACTGGACAAGGTCTTCTTTCTCGCAGCCAAAACACCCGGGCGCAAGCTGGCACTCGATGCGCTCCAGCGCATCAAGGAAAGCACATCTGACAAGGGCAAAGAGATGTCACTTCGCGTGCTGGAACTCGTCGCGCGCGACAAGTCATGCGAGCACCCTGACAAGGCCTGTCACGGTGACGCCTGCCCGCTGGCCAAAGGCTTTTATGACCGCCTGCCAGGTGCGCGCAGTGCAGCCGTTGCGTTTGCCAGGGAGCAGACGCTCGACAGGGCTGCATTGCGCGAGGTGGCACTGACCCACCATGTCTGCCCCTACTACCTGAGCCAGGATCTGGTGAACTGGTCCGATGTGGTGATCGGTGACTACAACTATTACTTCGACAATTCTGCCCTGCTGCATGGCATGACTGCAACCAACCAGTGGCGCGTGGCGGTACTGGTGGACGAAGCGCACAACATGATCGAGCGTGCGCGAAAGATGTATTCAGCGGCCCTGAGCCAGGCGCAACTGCAGGAGGTGCATTCGTCAGCCCCACGCGCCGTCAAGGCAACGCTGGAGCGCCTGAACCGCAACTTCAACGATCTGCACAAGACGCAGACCGAAGCCTGGCTGATGCATGAAGAACTGCCCATGGAGTTTCTAAAATCCCTGCAACAAACCATCACCACCATCACCGACTTTCTGGTTGCCAACCCCACGCGGGTGGACGGCGACCTGCAGGCCTTTTATTTTGAGGCCCTTCACTTCTCACGCATGGCCGATACGTTCGCGGCGCACTCCATGTTTGACATCACGCTGGACGATGCGTCCCAGGCAGAGAGCGGCATTTTCAGTGGCCGGCATGGCTGCGCAACACTCAATATCCGAAACGTGGTGCCGGCGCCCTTTCTCGCAGCGCGGTTTTCAGCAGCCCGCTCTGTCACGCTCTTCTCCGCGACGTTGAGCCCGCAAAATTTCTACAAGGACACCCTCGGTCTGCCTGACAGCACCGCGTGGATAGACGTGCAATCGCCGTTCTCGCACGAGCAGCTGAACGTTTCTGCCGTCAGCAATATCTCGACCCGTTTCCAGCACCGCGACCACTCGCTGACGCGAATCGCAGACCTGATGGCAAGACAGTACAGCAGCGCGCCCGGTAATTACCTCGCCTTTCTGAGCAGCTACGACTACCTGCAAAAACTCAGAAATATTTTTGCGCAGCGCCATCCCGACATCACCGTCTGGGAGCAAACCCGGCAGATGGATGAGGCCGGACGCGAGAAGTTTTTACAGCGTTTCACTCTTACATCCGAAGGCATAGGTTTTGCGGTGCTGGGCGGTGCGTTTGCCGAAGGCGTCGATTTGCCTGGCCGGCGGCTGATAGGCGCGTTCATCGCGACGCTGGGCCTGCCCCAGGTCAATGCCGTCAACGAGGAAATCAAAAAACGCATGGGCGCGTGGCTTGACAAGGAAGGGGAGAGCAATGCGGATGGGACCCCCGCCAATCAGGGCTACAACTACACCTATCTCTACCCCGGCATACAGAAGGTGGTGCAGGCAGCCGGCCGGGTCATACGCACCCAGCTTGACGAAGGTGTGATCTACCTGATGGACGACCGTTTCACCAGAGGCGAAGTGCAGGCGCTGTTGCCTGCGTGGTGGCAGGTCAGACGCATGCACGCACCGGCGCCCGCCTCAAGCGCTTGAGCCAAGCAGGGGGAATGAGCTGCGGCGCCGCGCAACTGGTGCTTCTGTCCTGTGAAAATAACTGCAATTGACGGCTTGGGCAGGGCGGTTTTCAGACTGCATACATGGTGGACATATGGGGTTCTAGAATCAGGCCCAATATGCGAATCCTCAAGGTTTCATTGCTGTCGTTGCTGGTGCCCTTATTTTTTGGTGCCGGCGTTTCTCACGCCCTGGATGCGCCCCAAAATGCCCCTGGCGTCCATCCGCTATCGGGCACCTGGAGCTGGACCGCTTTCGGCAGCAAGTGTGTTGAAACATTCCAGTACCGCTCCATCCACACCATGTTGAGTACCAGCGGTGACGCTGTGTCGGAATGGAATTACACCGTCACACCCAATGCCAACGACAAGGGTTTTTACGAAGTCGTTGAAACATCCATGCGCCATAACGGCAAGAAGGATTGCTCTGGCGATACCGTGAGCGAAACAGGGATTGTCAATATACGTTTTGTGCAGTTCAGCCCGGCCCGCGACCGGATGCTGATCTGCCGGGAACCGTCACTGGCGGCCTGCTTTGGCCCCTTGAGGCGACAGCCCTGAAGCGGAGCTGGCAGATCTAGTGAATTGAGCTGTTGGCTGCAGTGACACTGCTGCAATATTCAAGCAACTGGTCCAGTTCATTGGACTTGTCAAACACGGCGTCCGAGCCCAATTCGGAACAGCGCCTGCGGATGTCGTCGGTTGCGTAGTTGGTCAGCACCACCACCTTCTGGTAAGCATTGCGGCTCTGGCAACCCTTGAGCACGCCCAGCCCGCTTCCTTCCTTGAGAAAAAGATCAACAATGGCCAGTTGCCAGTTACCGTTGTTCATGGACAGCCACAAACTCGCCTCCTTCTCGGTCTCAGCGAAACCAACAACCTTGACCGGCGCAATCTCCTCAAGCGTGGAAATCAGGTTCTCTCGAATCGTGGCACTGTCTTCAACGATATAGGTAATGAGTGCGGCAGTGTTGCCGCCCTTGCCGGGATTGTTGGTATCGATGTGCATGCAGCTAAATTAACATGTCCCATGTGAAAGGACGTAGCTTGGGGTCGGTGCCGCCTGTAGGAGAATCGCCTCTGCAGTAACAACCACTTCACCACGCGTTCCAAAGGAAGACCATGCGCCCCACACTCATCTCCACCACATTTGCGCTGGCCCTTCTGGCCACATTGCCTGTCTGCCATGCACAGGCCGATACAGCGCTTGCTGCGGCAACAAAGGAAGCTGGCGCCGAGGTCACCAAAAGCGGGCTTGTATACCGCTCGCTCACTGAAGGCAAGGGCGCAAGACCCGCTGCCAGCGATACCGTGAAAGTGCATTACAAAGGCACGTTTCCAGATGGCCGCGAATTCGACAGTTCTTACAAACGCAATTCGCCCGCAGAGTTCCCGCTGGGTCGCGTGATCCCGTGCTGGACCGAAGGCGTGCAGATGATGAAGGTGGGTGGCAAGGCCAAACTCACCTGCCCTTCAGCCATTGCCTATGGAGAACGCGGCGCCGGAGGCGTCATTCCGCCCAACGCCACACTGCAGTTCGAGGTGGAGCTGCTGTCCATCAGCGGAAAGTAAACAAGGGCGAACCAAAGCCAACCTGCGGACCCGGGCTGGTAGCAGCGGGATGGCTTATTTGGTGAGGGCGTCGGCTTCGCGCTCGCGCTGAGCGCGCGTCATCCGTGGCGAACTGCGGCCAGTCGCTCTCGTGGACACGACGGCAACATTCGTCAATTGCGGAGCGGTCTTGCGCGTGTCTATCGATGGGCAGTCCATGTCAACACCAAACACCAGATGGCCGGTCGGAAAGACTGCGGGCAGCTTTTCATGAATCTGGTAACTCATGTCTATAGGTGGCGCCTCACCCGAATAGACGATCTGGTTCGCAGGGCTATAAACGGTATAGCAGGCCATGGCCGGTAAAACCAGGGCAGACAGGGACAGCGCCATCGCCCATTTCAAAAGTTTCATGTCATTTCTCCTGCTCGTTCGGGACCGGGCCTGCTGGCCGATTGGCCCAAGCATAGGCCATATGCAGCCGGCGTCAAGTCAGACGGCATCGCCGGGTTCTGGCTACTGTGCCTGAAAGCCACTCGCCTTGACGATGCGCGCCCAGGTCTGTGAATACGCACGTTCGCGGCCGGCCAGCTGGCCTGGCGGCATATAACCGACCGTCAGGCCCATGGCGGTCAGGCGGTCATGGACTTCAGGCATGGCCACCACTTTTGAGACGGCTTCTGCAAAGCGGTCTATCGTGGACCTGGGCGTGCCAGCCGGTGCAAAGATGCCGTAGTAAGGCACGTCCTCAAAACCCGCCAGGCCCAGCTCGGCAAACGTCGGGACATCAGGCAGGGCGGCCTGGCGCTTGTCGCCCAGCACTGCCACTACGCGAATCTTGCCGGCCTTGTGGTTTTCAATGAAGTCAGGGATGGAGCCCACACCCGCACCAATCTGGTTGCCCAGCATGTCGGCAATCATGGGCGCGCTGCCACGATACGGTGCGGCGGCCAGGTCAAGCCTGTACTTCTCGCCAATCAGCTTGACGAGAAATTCAGGCACCGAAGCCGGTGCAGGTACACCTACATTGCCCCTGCCATTTTGCGAGTTACGAATCCAGGCAACGTACTCGTTCATGCTCTTCGCAGGCGTTCCGCCCGACACGGCCAGCGCATTCACAAAAGTCGCAAAACCAGCGGCAGCGACAAAGTCTTTTGACGGGTCAAAGCCCGGGTTCTTCACGACCAGCGGCAGGATGGAAATGGTGTGGTCATGCGTGAGGAAGTAGGTCGTGCCGTCAGCCGGCGCCGCCTTCAGGGCCTGCGCCGCAATCTGGCCGCCGGCTCCCGCGCGGTTTTCAACAATCACATTGGTGCCCAGCTGGTCCTTGAGCTTTTCGGCAAGGGTGCGGGCAATGACATCCGTACCGCCGCCGGCCGGAAAGCCAACCAGGATGCGAATCGTCCCGGTCTGCGCCTGCACGGGCGCTGCGATGACGGCAAACAAAACTGCGGCAACAGCAAAAGCACAACGCAGGGTACCCGAAAGGCGAATGAGGTGATGACTGGGCATGGAAACTCCGGCGTAATAGCGAGACGGAAAAGAGAACAGCGACACCGCGATTTTCACGCAATATGAATGCCAGAACACCGGCAAGCCGGTTTTTGTCTGCAGCCATGCCGGATGCCCGAAGAACGTGTCATCGAACAACTGGAAGAGATCAGGTCGCCCTGTTTTTGAAAGCGAGCTTGCCCATACGGATTGGATGCAAAGGCCTGTTTACCCCATGAAAACGGCGCTTTCGAGGTTTTTTGACCGATTTGCGCGCTGTGGTCCGCTCGGTGGATGGCTCAACGCCGTGCAAGTGTCAAATGTCAACCCGTCAGTTTTCATTTGAAATCCCCCTTTCCTGTCGCACGGTTCTCATACATCCACCGGCAGTTAGAACACTTGCGAAAAATCAGTGCTTGCGTCGTTGAAAGCTGAACTTTTACTTTTATTGTCCTAAAGCAGCGTCGGCTCAATCAGGGGCTGCGGATTTCGGGGACAAACCTATTATTCAAATCATCCAGATGTCTGGATGTACTTACAAAACCCAAAGGCACCGAAATGACCAAATCAAGCATCTCCTTTCTCCTCGCAGCCATGATGGCTTTCTCCGGCTTTGCGGCTGCGCAAGACGGCACGACCAAGTCCGGCACCGACGGCGGCGCAGGCCCGACCGGTGCCAGCGGCATGGGTGACAACGGCAAATCTGTGAAGAGCCGGGCAGAAGTCAAGGCTGAACGCGACATCAAGGACCTGAAGTCCGGCACCCAGGGTGGCGAAGGTACTGCAGCAAGTAAAGACGCAGGCCCCGCCCCCAAAATGACAGCAGCTGAACGCAAGGCGCAGCGTGAGGAGAGTCGCGCAGCACGCAAGGCCCGCATGACCAGCAAGACATCCAATGCGAATATCAAATCGGGCGCATCTGCCAATTGATTGCATGGTACGGGCTGCGCGCGGCAACCGCTAGCCCTGTTGCTGTTTCGGGAGATCGCCTCGTCCGGTGTCTTCCTGCCGGCCCGCTTCGCGGCGTCATGACGGCGGGATCCGTTGGGGTAATAGCCCCGGAACCAGGGCCATAACCGAAAAACGCCCCGTGCAAGTGAAGACCAGCGCAAGGCATCCAGATGACGACAGAACTACGCCTGAAGCCAGCCGAAAGATCTCCCCGTCCGTTTCTACCTCCTGCATCGGGCTGCCAAAGCTGCCAGGAACAGGTTCGGATTGAAGAGCGCAAACATCTGGCTAGAGAGCTGCATGATTCGCTGGGCAGTCTTCTGATGATTGCCAAACTTGACGTTGCAAGCATCAGGTCAGAGCTCACCCCTGTTTCACCTTCAGCCTCGCGGCGCCTTCATCACCTCGTGGAGGTTCTCAATCAGGCCATGGCACTCAAGAGCCGAATCATGGATGGCCTGGAGCCTCCATTGCTCTCAAGCCAGGGGCTGGTTAAAACAGTCGCAAAACTGGCACAGGATTTTTCGTCTGCATCAGGAATCGTTGTGACGACCAGGCTGGAAGATGTCGTCCTGCCCGCGTCGGTCCAGCTCGCTGTTTACAGATTGATAGAAGAGGCGCTGACAAACATGGGCAAGTATGCAAGCGCCTCCCGCTCGTCCATTACATTGACGTGCACGGATGATGGTGTTCAGGTCGCCGTAGAGGACGACGGCGTCGGCTTCAGGGCCGATACGGACAACACCATGGGGCATGGCCTTGTCGGCATGCGGCACCGCATCGAAGCTTGCGGCGGGGCATTGGTCGTGGAGTCCGCTCCGGGCTGCGGAACACGCCTTTTAGCCCGCCTCCCACGGTGAACATTGCCGGAACGCTGCGCTTCCAGCAGGATGCCTGAACATCCTGATGCAGCCGCCCGCTGTTATCGCTCAAAGCTGGAATGCAATTGCCCTTACCAGTCCCTCGCCCAGCTCACCAAAAATACCTGGCCTGGTCGCGATATACGGCGTGGCATTCGAAATGTGGCCGTCTATCCAGCGCGTGAATCGAAGGACGTCATCTGCAGTGAAAAAAGCAATCATCATTTCGAAGTTGAGAAAAAGACTGCGCTCGTCCAGGTTGGCAGAACCCACCAGGGCCAACTGGCCATCGACAACCACAGCCTTGGCATGCATCATCTCCGGAAACATCCAGATGTGGCCCCCTGCAGCAGCCAGGTCCCGCAGCGCGGCATGCCGGGCGATATCGGCCAGCAGATGATTTGATTTCTGCGGCAGCAAGAGATCAACCACGACCCCGCGACGCGCCGCTACGGTCATGGCCATCAGCAGCGTCGTGTCTGGCACAAAGTAAGGTGTCGTCACCAGGATGCGGCTTCGGGCATTGAAGCAGCTGGTCACCAGCAACGCATAAACCGTATCGTCCCTCTGGTCGGGGCCGCCCGGAACAAATTGGGCGATCCCTTCGCTCGCGCAAGCATGCGTATCAACGTTATCGTGAGCCGTCACTGAGAAATTCCGTGGCGGGGTCTGGGTCGCAAAGGTCCAGTCCCGGTCAAACTGGTGCTGTACCTGGTTGGCAAGCGGACCTTCAAAGTCGAAGGTCAGATCAACCCAGGCCGGATTCCCTGTCTTGCGTGCCGGATCACCGATGAAGTACTCGGCTGCCAGATTACGCCCCCCGCACCAGACTCGCCCGCCATCGGCAATGACCATCTTTCGGTGATTGCGCAGATTTGTCCGGCCTGCCAAGGCTGACCGCAGGGGAGAAACAAAAAAAGCGACCTCTACGCCGGCAGCAGACAAGCGGCTGAAATCGGGCCGTCCCCCCATATAAACCCCAACGCCATCCACGAGCAGGCGCACTTTGGCACCAGCTTCCGCGCGCTTGACCAGCGCCTCCTGCACTTCATCCCCCAACACGTCCCTGCCAAGCAGGAAGGTGGAAACATCCAGCGAACTTTGTGCACTGCCCATAACAGTCCGGAGTGCGACAAGCGCATCCCGGCCGTCCTCGTGAATCTGCAGGGAACGATAGTGATCTGCGGGCGACAAGGCCATCGCCGCGGCCAGGTTCTGGAATTTTGCCGCCAGGGAGTCATCCTGCACACCCGGCGTTAAAGAGGCCAGCAATCCGGTTTGGGCGCGGGGCGTCTTCCGGTTGCCAAGGAGTATGTACAGGGGGAGCGCAAGGTAGGGCATGAGCGCCAGGGAAACAACCCAGGCAATGGCTGCGGAGGGATGGCGGCGCTGCTCCCTGACGTGTGAGGCCAGAACATAGATGCCGAGGCCCAGCACCACAATCAGGCTATGCAGTGTCAGAAAGTGACTCAATCGAAGGCTTTGCATCAGTAAGCCCTGTGTGCACAGATCAGCACATCGAGCCACTTCATCGATGCGCAGTCAAAGGAGTCGATCATCATGGTGAAATTCCTGCGGTTACAGACGGGATGGACACATGCGGCAAATGCCGGCCCCGCCTATCCGTCCAGTTGATCCCTGAACCCAACTTGCGCGCCACGCTGGCCCCTGACGTGGTCCGCAGCATCTGCCACACTCCAGAACATTCGATTTTCGTTGCCCAGACCCTCGGGATCCAGATACCTCAGCAATCCCCGCACCGAGTCCTTGACGCGCGCCAGTATCAGCGTCTTTGCGTCACCCGCCAGGCGTTTGTCGAGCTCCAGCAAGCACTCGGCGGCCGTGCTGTCCAGATCCGAGCTTTCTTCCAGGCTGAGGACCACATACCGGACGGCCGCGCGGCTTTCTGCAGTATGAATGACAGCAGAGACAACGCGTTCTGCACTCGCAAAAAACAAGGTCTCCTCAGGCCTGAGGATTAACGCGCCGGGGACTGACGCTGCGCCTGTATGCCCATCAAGCACAACAAAGTCACGTGTCGTTCCCAGCTCGCCCAGCTCATGCAACACCGGCTGACTGAAGCGCTTCAGTGCCGCAAGCAGTGACAGGGCTATTGCCGCCAGCATGCCATGCAGAACCCCAAAACACAGGACTGCGGCGACAGAGCCCACCAGCAGCAGGCGATCCCTGTTCATTCGCCATACAGCGATCAGCGGCCCCGGGGACAGGGCATGCCAAAGTGCACCGATGACCGCAACGGCCAGCACAGGCCTGGGCAAAAGATGCAAGGCCGGCAGGGCAAAGACCAGTGAAAGCACGATGACAGCCAGGGCCATGGCGCCGGCCCAGCGGCTGCTGGCTCCTGCCGCAGCGTTGGCCGAACTTGCGGAAAAACCCGCGCCCACCGGCATTCCCTGCAGCAGGGCCGACACTATATTTGCCCCACCCAGAACCAGAAGCTCGCGATCGGCATTGAGATAGCCCCCATGGCTCAGGGCGAGCGCCCTCATGCTGCCCCACGACTCTGCAAACACAAGCACCACCAGACCAAAAGCCAGTTCTCCCAGGCGGAGCCAGTCATCCAGAGGCAACTCGGGGAAACCCGGACTCCAGGCGGGCGGGGGGACAGTCCCCACCTCCGCCACACCGTAGGCGTTCAGGTCCAATGTACCTGCGGCCAGTATTGCCAGGGCAATGACAATCATGGATGCGGGTACCTGGGGCCATCGCCTCAGCGCGACGATGAGCGCACCTGCCAAACATGCGATGAGCACCGTTGGCAGGTGCCAGTCACGCATATGTGTCGCTGCAAACAAAAAGACCCGCAAGGGATCGACTCCGGCGTCATGAGGCAAGGTCAAACCCAGCGCATCCGGTAACTGACGGATGATGATGGTGATCGCCAGTGCGAACGCAAAGCCTCTCAACACCGGTCGGGACACAAACGCTGACAGCTGGCCCTGCTTCGCCCAGCCCAAAAGTGCGAGCGCCAGACCTGCCAGCAACACAAGGGCAAGAAGCGCCTGCAAATAAACGGCTGCGTTGGCCTGCCCTGCCGTCCCGGGAATGGACAGCACAGCCGCAGCCGACAAGGTTGCCGCAGAAGAGGTGGGCGCCACGATGGCAAACCGGCTGCCTCCAAAAATGGCGTAGACAGCCAGGCCAACCATGGTGGCAGTGAGTGCATGCACCACCGGCAATCCGGCCAAACCTGAATACGCCACTGCCTCCGGGATAAGCAGCCCGGCCACGCACAATCCGGCCCCCAGGTCTCTCCAGCGCGAGGGCCTCACCAAACTATCTGTATCCGAAGGGAGATTCAATCAGTCCATCCTGAGCACTCACAGATACAACTCTCCCGCATCGCAGGCCACATTGAAAGCTGCCGCATCGTTCCTGACCCGGGAAGCGCAAATGCGTTCATCTTCAAGAAGGCCTCCAGACTGGGTCTTTAACTGCCGCAGGGTAAAGCTCAACAGCGAGATCTGGCAAGCATTTAACAGGAAAGGTTTGATGTAGCGCAAGCCCATGGCCTGCAGCAGGGCTTAAGGTATCCATTTACACGCAGAAGGGCCCGCCATGCAGACTCCCAAATCCATCCTGCTACATCTCGACAGCTCTGCGCATACGTCAGAACGCATCAGGCTGGCCCGCCAGATCGCAGAAAACTTCGGCGCCCAGGTCACCGGGATGCCGTGCACCATGCCAGCGCTGATGCGCTATCCCTTCGCCATGGAAGGTGCAGCCGAGGCCGTGGCCATCATGGAAGATCTTGACAAGGACTTCCGCGACAAGCTCCATGCAACATTCATGAAGGCAAGCGCGGGATCACCGCATCTCAAGTGGGTTGAACCCCTGGCAGATGCGCCCTGGGGATTCGCCAGCAGGGCGCTATATGCCGACCTGATGATTCTTGGCCAGCGCGATCCGGGAGACCCTGCTGCCAGCGAACTGCCCACCGATTTCCTGCCCAGTTTGCTGGTCGACAGCGGGCGGCCTGCCCTGATATTGCCCTTTATCGGAGCAGCGGGTCCCATCGGTAAAACTGTTCTCGTTGCATGGAAAGAAACACGGGAGGCCGCCCACGCCGTTTCCGCCGCACTCCCCTGGCTGGCAGTTGCGGATCAGGTGCATGTGGTTTGCTATGGTGAGTCTGCCGAGGTCCCGCTTCAGGCATTGCAGATGTATTTGAAAACCCAGGGCATATCTGCAAAACTGCACCCCGGCGGGCCCGAGCAGGGAGATGCCGGCAGCAACCTGCTGTCAATGGCCGCCGATCTGGGAGCAGACTTGCTGGTGATGGGATGCTATGGCCACAGCCGAACCAGGGAATGGGTGCTGGGCGGCGCCACACGCACCATCCTGCAATCGATGACGCTGCCGGTGCTGATGTCGCACTAAGCCCATCGTCAGGGCATCTTCGCGTTGAATCAGACACCAGACGTCAAAAGCCTGCTTGCCGATGGTCGATTCATCAACTCACTTTGCGCGCAACAGCGGCTTCTGTCTGTTCGCCAACGAGCAGTCAGGCGACCTCAAACAACGGCGCCAAACAGCGCCCCCACGCCCGCAGTGATGCCCATGGCCAGCGCGCCCCAGAAGGTGACGCGCCATGCACCCGTCACAAGCCCCGCACCGCCCGCGTGCGCAGCCAGGGCGCCCAGAACAGCCAGAAATACCAGTGAGGTCCCTGACACCCACCAGATCAGCGTGTTTCCCGGTGCCAATGCGGTCACGACCAGCGGCAACAGGGCGCCCGCCGCAAAGCTCGCCGCCGAAGCGAGTGCAGCCTGCACCGGACGTGCCGTCATGGTGTCGGAAATACCCAGCTCATCCCGGGCATGCGCACCCAGGGCGTCATGGGTCATAAGCTGCTGTGCGACCTGTGTTGCCAGCTCATGGTCAAGCCCCCGGCCCTCATAGATAGCCGTCAGTTCCTTGTGCTCGGCCGCCGGATCCTTGTGCAACTCGGCACGCTCGCGATCAAGGTCTGCTTTTTCAGTATCTGCCTGCGAATGGACAGAGACATACTCACCCGCAGCCATGGACATGGCACCCGCAACCAGGGCAGCGACACCCGTGATGAGAATACTCGCATGGCTTGAACTTGCTGCCGCCACGCCAACAATCAGGCTCGCCGTGGAGACGATGCCGTCGTTGGCACCGAGCACGGCGGCGCGCAGCCAGCCAATGCGTGCAGTGCGATGTCTCTCAATATGCCTCATGTGTTCACTCCCAGGTTCAATATCAACGACGGCCGGAAAGCATACGTGTCAATGTGTTGTCACGCCGAACATAGTGGTGGTAGAGGGCTGCACCTGCATGCAGGCCCACCAGGAAATAGCCCAATGTTGCGCCGGCTTCGTGCAGGTCCTTGATCCAGCCCGCCGAATCCTTGCTCGCCGCCATCAGTGCGGGCAGCTGCAGGCCGAAAAAGGGAATGGGCTGGCCGCGGGCGCTGAGTATCAGCCAACCCGCAAGAGGCATGAAGATCATCAAAAAGTAAAGCCCCGCCTTCACCAGCCAGGCCAGCCGGGTTTGCCACACTGGCGGTGCCGGGCTGATGGGCGGAGCCCGCGTGAACAAATTGACAGCCACACGCAGCCAGACGAGTACAAAAACCGACAGACCCAGCATGTAATGCCAGTTTCTTAGCGAGGCCCGCATGTCACTGCCTTTGGGATAGTTGCCGCTGAGTTCCATGCACAGGTACACCGCAACCAGCAGAAAAAGCATGAGCCAGTGCAGGCCGATGGAATAGATGTTGTAGCGTTTTTCGTTGCCGGGTTGGGTGATCACTTTATTCCCTGGTTTGTTGATGGTTAAACGCCGGCTGCAGGCGCCAGCCTGGCCCTGTTTCGCACGTCCGTATGCCTCTGCCATGCCCTGACGACAAGTTTGCGTGATTCGGTGTACCACAAGACGATGCTGGCCATGGCGATGCACAGCAGCCATTGCTGCAAATCAAGCGGTACTGTGCCAAAAGCGTAATTCAGGAAACCGACGTGGACCACCGCAATCTGCAGGCCCGACGACAGCACCAGTGCGGCCCATAACCATGGATTCGAGAAGAGGCGGGTGAACGCGCTGGCGGTTTCAGAGCGCGCGTTGAAAGCATTGAAAAGGTGCGCAAGCACCAGCACCGTGAAGCCGGCGGTGCGGGCTACGGCCAGGTCGCCGCTTCCTTCTATCAGGCCACCCGGCATCAGCATGTCCATGGTCAGGAGCGTGATCACGGCGATCACCACACCCGTCTGCAATATGCCGGACCACATGTGTGCATCCATCACACGTCCGGCACGGACCCTGGGTTTGCGGGTCATGACATCACCCACCGGCGGATCCATGCCCATGGCAAGCGCCGGCCAGGAATCGGTGACGAGATTGAGCCACAGAATTTGCGTTGCCAGAAGGGGAAGAACGACGGCAACACCGGGTGCCTGCAGGCCAATAACGCCAGCGCCCACAACACCGAGGAAGACCGTCAGGACCTCGCCCATGTTCGAAGACAGCAGGTAGCGCAGGAATTTGCGTATGTTGTCAAAAATGCTGCGCCCTTCACGTACCGCCTCGACAATCGTCGCGAAGTTGTCGTCAGCCAGAATCATGCGGGCCGCCTGGCGCGTCACTTCTGTTCCTGTCACGCCCATGGCGATGCCGATATCTGCAGCCTTCAGGGCCGGAGCGTCGTTCACGCCGTCACCCGTCATCGCCACAACGTGGCCATCGTCCTGCAAGGCCTGCACGATGCGCAGCTTGTGCGCCGGCGCAACGCGCGCGTATACCGATGTCTTGCGAACTGCATCGGCAAAGGCTGCACCCTTGAGCAGGTCCATGTCGACGCCTGCCAGAACGGGTGATTGCGCATCACAAATGCCGAGGTCTGCGGCAATGCGCACGGCGGTGCGCGGGTGGTCACCCGTGATCATGATGATGCGAATGCCCGCAAGCTGTGCCTTTCGTATGGCGATGGCCGCCTCTTCACGCGGGGGGTCCATCATGCCCACAGTGCCGGCGTAAATCAGGTTTTTTTCAAGGTCATTGCCGTTGCGGTCTTCTTCATCCCCGAGCGGGCGCCAGGCCACTGCCAGCGTTCGCAGGGCCGCGTCCGAGAGCGTGTTGACATCGGCCAGCATGGCGGCTTTCAGGGCTGCATCAAGCGGCACGGTTTGCCCCCCTGTCTTCACATGGGTGCAGCGTTCAATCAGCACATCCGGCGCGCCCTTGCTGAAGAGCATGGCCACGTCCCCCTGGTCATGATCCAGCTCAACCGTCGACATCATCTTGCGATCCGAGGTAAACGGAATCTCCCTGTACCGTTCATAACGGCCTGCATGCAACTGAAGCGATGGGTCGAGTTTGCGCATGGCCACGAGGAAGGCAGCTTCCGTCGGATCGCCCTGAATCTGCCAGTTTCCGCCCGCGTCCTGCCGCAGGCTTGCATTGCCCGCAAGACAACCACCCAGAAGCATCAACGTCACCTCATCCAGCAGCGGCCCATCCACAAGCTGGCGACCGGCCTGCTCGACACGGCCCACCGGCGCATAGCCCACACCGGTCAGCGCGGCCATGCCCGATGCCGTCGCCACACGTTCAATAGTCATCTCCGCACGCGTCAGGGTGCCGGTCTTGTCGGAGCAGATGACGGAGGCGCAGCCCAGTGTTTCCACAGAGGACAGGTTTTTGACAATCGCCTTGTGCCGGGCCATGCGTTGGACACCCAGCGCCAGCACCACCGACAGGATGGCGGGCAGACCTTCCGGGACCGCAGCGACGGCCAGCGCCACGCCAAGAAGCATCACCGTGATGACATCGGCCGCCATACGCAACTCGGAGAGCAGCAGGATGGTGGTGACGACAACAGCCGCAATGATGACGACCGCAACACCCAGAACCCGCCCCAGCCTGCTGACTTCCAGCCCCAAAGGTGTCGGCGCTTCGGGGATGGCCTCCAGCATGGCGGCAATCGCACCCATTTCCGTGTTCATGCCCGTGGCGGTTACAACGCCCCGACCTGTACCCTGCGCAACGGCCGTACCTCTGAAAACCATGTTCAGGCGATCACCCAGCGCGGCAGGTACCCGCAGTGTCCGGATGTTTTTCAGCACAGCCTCGCTCTCACCAGTCAGAGATGCCTCCTGGACACGCAGTGTGCTGGCAACCAGCAGCCGCGCGTCTGCCCCCACGACATCACCTTCATTCAGGATCAGCAGGTCACCGCACACCAGCGAGGCAACGGGCAGCCTTTGTACGCTGCCGTCCCGCATCACGGAACAAGTCGCCTGTGTTATTTTTGCCAGGGCCGCCACCGCGCTTCGGGCCTTTGCCTGCTGCATGTACCCAAGTGCAGCATTCAACAGCACAACGATTGCAATCACTGCAGCGTCTATTGGCCATCCAGGCCGGCCATCCATCAGCCACGCGAACAGCGAGACGGCAATCGCCGCCAGCAGCAAATAGATCAGCGGATCCTGAAATTGCGAAACCACCCGCCGCCACACAGGCGGTGGTAGCGCAGAGTCCAGCGTATTCGGGCCATGCAGTCCGAGTCGCCGCAACGCCTCGGCAGAAGACAGCCCGTATGCAGGATGTGTACCCAACCTGGCAACAACGTCACCAGGCTCCCGGACCGACGGGTCATCCAGCGCTTCTGGTCTTTCGGGCTTTTTTGACTCTTCTGGCTGCGTCACGACAACTCGCGTGGTGGTCGATCTGCCGGCAGTTTCCGGGGTGCGTGCTATTTGACCAGCAACACAGGGATGACACTTTCAACCACCACGCGCTGGGCAACACTGCCCATCAGGGCCCGGCCAACCAGGCCGTGCCCGTGCGTGCCCATCACGATCATTTGGGCGTGCTCTTTTTCTGCTGCAAAAACGATTTCCGGGACGATGGCGCCTATCACCGAATAACAGTTGTATCGCACCGCTTGCCCGTCCAGAAATTTACGCACCGGCTCGAAAACCTTGTTGGCCTCATCAGCGTGATAGGACGCCACGGCAGCAGAGCCAAGCATGGTGGTCACACGGCCAGGCATGGGTGCCTGGACATTGATGACGGCCAGTTCATCGTCACCCAGAAGGATCTTGTTGGCGGCGATGAAGTCCAGCGCTTTTTGGGTGTACTGGCTTCCGTCAGCGGCGAGGAGGATTTTCATTTTTTGTCCCTTGCGTGTGGTTTTTTGAGGCGATGGGCTATGGCAAAAGCACTGAGGCAATAGTTCGCATCAGGCAAGCCGGGGGCTACACATAGCGCTTTCAGTTTCGGGCACTTTGAAGCGGGCCAGTTTGATCTGGATCAAGGCTGTGCGTTCTGTCAGGCGCCATCTTCAGACAAGCCTGATAGACATATCGCAAACATCGGCAACTGGCACTACGCCGACATGCTGGGCTTATGCCGCGAAGGTATCCCACGGAAGGTGCGATCAAGCTGCAGGCCACCGGCCTGATCAGGGACGCAACGGGACGCATCACCGCCAGGCAAGCGGCGACGAGTGCCGCGGCCAGGCGGCAGACAAAGTCAGCAGCAGAACGCTACTCATTTCATAGCTATTCACGCCCGTATTTATTGGTCTGCAGCCGATTTAGTACCTAAAAAAGGCCATTTTTTCGCCGTCTTTGTCCCCTTTTGGAGCTTACAGGCCTGGCGGGCATCGCAAATGGCCTAAAAAGTTAACTTCCATATTAACTTTTAGGATTTTTAGGATTTAGAGGCTGCGACAGCTCACGGCGGCGCGGACACCTGCCAGCCGCCGCCCAGCGACTGGATCAGCGCCACAGCCGTCGTCTGGCGGTCTGCCAGCGCCTGCACCAGCGCGCGGCGCGCACTGAGTGCCGTGGCCTGCGCGGTGATGACTTCGGTATAGCCCACCTGACCACTCTTGTAGCGATTCAAGACCTGCTGCTCGACAAGGTCCGCCGACTCTGATGCCTGACGGCGCAGTTCCAGCTGAACCTGCAACACACGCGTGGCCGAAAGCTGGTCTTCAACGTCCTGAAAGGCTACCAGCACGGTCTGGCGGTAACGTGCCACAGCCTGGGCATTACTGGCTTCTGCGCCTTCGACACGGGCACCGGTCGCACCCGCGTTGAAAATCAGCTGTGCAGCCGACAAGCCCAGCGACCAGACGCTGCTGGCGGCCTTGAACAGATCGGCAACGCGGCTGGCACCCGAACCTGCCGAGGCATTGAGGCTGATGCTGGGGTAGTAGGCGCTTTTGGCGATACCAATCTGCTCGTTGGCAGAGGCCACACGGCGCTCGGCCGCAGCGATGTCAGGCCGGCGCTGCAGCAGCGTCGACGGCACCCCCAGCGGAACAGCCGGAATGACGGGGCTCCAGTTCGCCACCACAGGCAGGCTGAAGTTGGCAGGCACCTCACCCACCAGTACGGCAATGGCGTGCTCGAACTGCGCGCGTGAACGCTCAAGTCCGGCCTGGTCGGCCTTGCCGTTGGCCAGTTGCGTCTGCGCCTGCAGCACATCGGTTTTGGCGGCAATGCCGGCGGTGTAGCGGTTTTGCGTGATCTCCAGCGCACGCACATAACCTTCAATGGTTTTGTCGAGCAGTGCCTTCTGCGCATCGGTCTGGCGCAATGAAAAGTAATTGACGGCCAGCTCGCCCTGGGCTGAGAGTTTTGCCGAGGCAAGATCTGCAGCGCTGGCCTGCGCGCCCGCGCTGGCGCTATCAACCGCACGGCCAAGACGGCCCCAGACATCGGGCTCCCAGCTGCCGCCCAGGCTGACCTGGTAATTGCTGCCGGTGCGGCCCGTGGCACCCGTCGTCACATTGCCGCTGCTGCGTGAACGGGTCGCGCCACCATCGAGCGTGACGGATGGAAACAACGAAGCACGCTGCTCACGCACCAGCGCCCTCGCCTGCGCATAGGCACCGACCGCAATCGCCACATTCTGGTTGGACACCTCCACGCGTGAGGCCAGCTGGTCCAGCACAGGGTCATTGAACAGCGACCACCAGGGGCCGCGCTCCAGCGCATCGGCCGGTGCAGCAGGAATCCAGTCACCGGCTTCCTTGAAAGTAGCGACCTCTGGCGTGGTGGGGAGCTTGTAAGTCGGGCCGACCGCGCAGCCGCTGACGAACAGGGCCAGCGCAGCCATGGCGAGCAAGGTATGGGGAGGCGTTCGGGCAACGGTGGCGTGCATGGCGTATTTCATGTTTTTATCCGGGTTGCAGTTCTGAATTTGAATGGCGTCCCAGCATGTGTTCGTTCTTGCCGGGGCGGCGGAGTTTGTCCATCAGCACATACACAACGGGTGTGGTCAGCAAGGTGAGTAGCTGGCTGGCAATCAGGCCGCCGATGATGGCGATGCCCAGCGGCCGGCGCAGCTCTGCACCTTCACCAAAACCGATCGCCAGCGGCAGCGCACCCAGAATGGCAGCCAGCGTGGTCATGAGGATGGGGCGGAAGCGCAGCATGCAGGCCTCACGCACAGCCTCGACTGCCGACAGGCCGCGTGAGCGCTCGGCGTCAATCGCAAAGTCGATGATCAGAATAGCGTTCTTCTTGACAATACCGATCAGCAGGAACACACCGATCAGTGCGATCAGGGAAAAATCAAGCTTGAAGATCAGCAGCGCCAGCACCGCACCGACACCGGCAGAGGGCAGCGTGGACAGCACGGTGATCGGGTGCACCAGGCTCTCATAAAGAATGCCAAGCACGATGTAGATGACCACCAGCGCAGCAAGAATCAGCAGCGGCTGCTCCTGCTGCGACTGCTGTGCATTGCGCGCCGTGCCCTGAAAACTGCCGCGCACATTGTTGGGCATGCCTATTGCTGCTTCAGCCTTCGCGACCGCCGCCTGGCCGTCGCTGATGGTCTTGCCTTCGACAAGGTTGTACGACACCGTGGTGGCCAGCTCGCCATCCTGGTGATTGACCGACGAGGCCTTGGGGCTTTCATAAAACGTGGCGATGGCCGACAGCGGCACCATGTTGGTCGCGGCAGAACTCAAGGCGGAGCCGGTGGACTGGTCGCGCAATGCCGGGTTGACGATGTTGGTCAGCGATGAGGTTGCCGCTGTTGAAGACGTCGTGATGGTCGCGCCCTTGGCCGGCACATAAATATCTTTCAGCGATTCGGGGCTGCGAATATAGCGCTGCGCCACGCCCATGATGACGTGGTACTGGTTGAGGTCGCTGTAGATGGTGGCGACCTGCCGCTGGCCATAGCCGTTGTAGAGCGCGTTGTCGATATCACGCGAGCTGATGCCCAGGCGCGCTGCGCTTTCCTTGTCGACCCTGACCATGAGCTCGACGCCGTTGTCCTGCTGGTCGGTATCCACGTCGGTCATGACATCGTCCTGCAGCTTCATCTGCTCCGCCAGACGCAGCGCCCATTTTTTGAGGTCGGCGACGTTGTCGCTCTTGAGGGTGTACTGGTAGGTTGAGTTTGCCGCCCGACCACCGCCGCGCAGGTCCTGTACCGGGTTGAGGAAGAGGCTCACCCCCGTCACCGTGGCCAGCCTGGGACGTAGACGCGCAATCACGGCCAGACCCTTGTCGGTGCGCTGGCCAACCGGCTTGAGGTTGATGAACATGAAACCGCCGCCGGCACGGCCACCACCGGTAAAACCGACCACCGTATCGACGGCCGGGTCGGCGCGGATGATGTCCACCAGTTCCTTCAATTTGCCCTGCATCGCCTGAAAGGAAATACTCTGGTCGGCCCGCAGACCGCCGTTGATCTGGCCTGTATCCTGCTGCGGGAAAAAGCCCTTGGGCGCCTTCACAAACAAAAAGACATTCAACCCGATGACAGCCAGCAAGATCAGCATGACCAGCAGCTTGCTGCCCAGCGCCCAGTCAAGGCTGACCTCATAGCTGCGCAGCACGCGGTTAAAGCCGTGCTCAAAAAAGCGCGGGATAAAACCGGGGGAGGCAAAGCGGCCTGGCTTTTTACCGGCCTGATCTGCCTCCATTTCATCCTGGTTCTTGAGCAGCCACGCGCACATCATGGGCGTGGTGGTGAGCGAGATGACGAGTGAAATCATCACCGCCGCTGACAGCGTGACGGCAAACTCTCGAAACAGCCGGCCGGTCTGCCCGCCCATGAAAAGCAACGGAATAAAAACCGCCACCAGAGACAGGCTGATCGATAGCACCGTGAAGCCGACCTCTCGCGCACCCAGCAGCGCTGCCTTGAAGCGGTCCATGCCGGCCTCAATGTGGCGGCTGGTGTTTTCAAGCACCACGATGGCGTCATCGACCACAAAACCCGTCGCGACAGTCAATGCCATCAGGCTGAGGTTGTTGAGCGAAAAGCCCAGCAGGTACATCACGCCGAAAGTTCCAAGCAAAGACACCACGGTGGCGACGGCAGGAATGAGGGTGGCGCGCGCACTGCGCAAAAAGGCGCTGACGACCAGCACCACCAGCGCAATGGAGATCAGCAGTGTGAGTTCAATCTCATGCAGCGAGGCGCGTATGGAGTTGGTGCTGTCCGAAGCGACAGAAATCTTCACGTCAGCCGGCAGCTGCGCCTGTAATTCGGGCAGCAGGTTCCGCACGCCATCGACGGTTTCGATAACATTGGCCCCTGGCTGGCGCGTGACCAGCACAATGACCGCAGGGTCGCCATTGAAGAGGCCGAGCGTATTGATGTTCTCGACCCCATCGCTGACCTCGGCCACATCCGACAGCCGAATCGCTGCACCATTGCGCCAGGCGACGACCAGGCCGGTGTAGTCGGCAGCCTTGAGGCCACCCGTGGCGGTGTTGGAACCGGAGTAAATCTGGAAACGCTGGCCATTGCCCTCAATCGCGCCCTTGGGACGATTGGCGTTCGACGCCTGCAGGGCAGCACGAATATCTTCAGTACTGACGCCATAGCGGTTGAGCGCAAAAGGCACCAGGTCCACACGCACAGCAGGCAATGAACCGCCGCCGAGCTCCACATCACCGACGCCTGGCACCTGTGCAATTTTCTGCTGGAGCAGATTGGAGACCTCGTCGTAAATACGACCAGGTGAACGTGTCTTCGATGTCAGCGCCAGGATGATGACTGGCGCATCGGCAGGGTTGGCCTTGCGGTAGGTCGGGTTGCTGCGAAGCGTGGACGGCAGGTCGGCACGCGAGGCATTGATGGCGGCCTGCACCTCGCGTGCGGCGGAATCGATCTTGCGGTTCAGGTCAAACTGAAGGTTGATCCGCGCTGAGCCAACACCGCTGGAGGACGTCATCTCATTGACACCCGAGATCGTACCCAGACGCCGTTCCAGCGGCGTCGCCACGCTGGTGGCCATGGTTTCAGGGCTGGCGCCCGGGAGCGAGGCGCTTACCGAGATCACCGGGAAATCAACTTGCGGTAGTGGCGATACCGGCAGGACGAAGAAGGCGCCTATGCCTGCGAGGGCCAGGCCTATGGTTAGCAGGACTGTGGCTACGGGTCTTCTAACGAAGGGTTCTGAGAGGTTCATATCGACCCTCCCCTTGCGTGGGTTGACGCTTTGCCCTTCACGCAGAAGCCGGGGGTAGCCCGGCACCCGCCCTCAAAACTTTCACCGCGACGATAACGGGCAGAGAACGTCAAACAACATCCCCCTCAGGCGGCGGCAAGGCAGGCATCTTTTTCTCCTTGCCAGTCCACCCTCTAACCCGGGTAGCCAACCGGTCAAACCCAAGATAAATCACCGGCGTCGTGAACAGCGTCAACACCTGACTGACAATCAACCCGCCAAAAATCGCAAGCCCAAGCGGCCGCCGCAATTCAGCACCTTCGCCAAAACCCAGCATCAAGGGAACAGCAGCAAACAGCGCAGCCAGAGTCGTCATCAAAATAGGCCTGAACCGCAGCAGCGCCGCCTGGTGAATCGCCTCCTGCGCCGACTTGCCCTGATTGCGTTCGGCGTCAATCGCGAAGTCGATCATCATGATGGCATTCTTCTTCACGATGCCGATCAGCAAAATGATGCCGATGATGCCGATCACGCCGAGATCAGAACCGCTGATCATCAGGGCCAGCAAGGCGCCCACGCCGGCTGAAGGCAGTGTCGAGAGAATCGTCAGGGGATGGATATAACTTTCATACAGCACGCCGAGCACGATGTAGACGCAGACCACCGCCGCCAGAATCAGCCACAACTGGTTCGACAGCGAGTTCTGGTATGCACCCGCTGCGCCGAGGAACGTCATGGTGACGCTGGCTGGCATGGCGATGTCCTTGGCGGCCTGTTTGATCTGGTCGACAGCCTTGCCGAGCGATGTACCGGCGGCCGTGTCAAAACCCAGCGTGGTCGCCGGGAACTGCGCGACGTGGGTCACCTGAAGCGGCGCGGGTCGCTCAGTGATGGTGGCAATTGCAGACAACGGCGTCGTGCCGCCGGCACCCGTCTTGAGTTGCAGATTGCCCAGCGATGCGGGTGTTGCCAGCTGGTCGGGCAGCGCCTCCAGAATCACGCGGTACTGGTTGGTCTCTGTGAAGATGGTCGACACAATGCGCTGGCCAAAAGCGCTGTAAAGCGCGTCGTCAATCGACGAGGTCGTAATGGCCAGGCGCGATGCGGTGTCGCGGTCTACCGTGATGTAGGCCGACGCGCCCGTAGAGCCCGCGTCGGACGCCACATTGCGCACCGCCGACAATTCCTGCATGCGCGCTACGAGCTTGTTGGCCCATTCGACGACTACGGCGTTGTCGGAGCCCTCCAGCGACAGGCGGAACTGCGTGGGGCCAGTCTCTGCATCAATGGTCAAATCCTGCGTAGGCTGCAGGTAGAGCGTGACGCCGGCAATTTTTTGCGCACGGTCACGCAGGCGGTCCATGGTTTCCTGCTGGCTGCCGATGCGCGAGCTCTTCAGGTTGATCTGCATGCGACCGGTGTGCAGCATGGTGTTGTTGGCCGCGTCCACGCCTATGAAGGAGCTGAGCGTATCGACATCAGGATCCTCAAGAACAGTCGCGGCAACAGCCTGTTGCAGCTCCGCCATCCTGGCATACGAAACCGACTGGGTTGTTTCAACCCGCGCCTGCAGCTGGCCGGTGTCCTGTGTCGGAAACAGGCCCTTGGGAATCACCACATAGAGCAGCACGGTCAGCAACAGGGTGCCCAACGCCACCAGCAATGTGAGCCCCTGTCGCCTGAACACCCAGGTCAGCCAAATGTCGTACCTTGCAATCACCCCATCAAAAAACTGCTGCATGCGCGCACCGAATTTGCCGCCTTCAGGCTGGCCTTCTGGTGCGCTGACCGCCAGCGCCGGGCCGCCCCAAGCAAGGTCAGCCCCCTCGGGGGGCAGCGTAGTACGCGAAGCGACAAGCGTGGGGGCTTTTTTCTTTAGCCAGCGCGCTGACATCATGGGCACCAGCGTGAGAGACACCACGGCAGATATCAAAATGGTGATGGCCAGCGTGACGGCGAATTCGCGGAAGAGGCGCCCCACCACGTCGCCCATGAAGAGCAGCGGGATCAGCACCGCGATCAGCGACACGGTCAGCGAGATGATGGTGAAACCAATCTGCGTGGCGCCCTTGATGGCGGCGGCCATGGGCTCTTCGCCTTCCTCGATGTAGCGCGAGATGTTTTCAATCATCACAATCGCGTCATCGACCACAAAGCCGGTCGCAATCGTCAGCGCCATCAGGCTCAGGTTGTTCAGGCTGTAGCCCAGCATGTACATGGCGCCGCAGGTACCGATCAGCGAAATCGGCACTGCAAGGCTGGCAATCACGGTGGCGCGCAGGCTGTGCAGAAAGGCAAAGATCACCAGTACCACCAGCAGCACGGCCAGCACCAGTTCAATCTCGACGTGCATCACCGACGCGCGTATGCCGGTGGTGCGGTCACTCAGAACATCGACCTTGAGCGCCGTCGGCAGACCAGCCTGCAACTCAGGCAGACGTGCCTTGATGGCATCGACGGTGGCAATCACATTGGCACCGGGCTGGCGCTGCACGTTCAGGATGATGGCCGGTTTCAGGCCGCTCCACGCACCAAGCTTGATGTTCTCTGCGCTGTCGACCACCTGCGCGACATCCGACACCCGCACAGCCGCGCCATTGCGGTAGGCGATGATGAGGTTTTTGTAATCGCTTGCTGCCAGCAGCTGGTCGTTGGAGTTGATGGTGTAGGCCCGCGCCGGGCCGTCAATGCTGCCCTTGGCGCCGTTGGCATTGGCCGCCGTGATGGCGGTGCGAAGTGAATCAAGCGCCAGACCATAAGACGACAGCGCGCGGGTGTCGGCCTGAATGCGTACTGCCGGCCTTTGGCCGCCGCTGAGCGAAACCAGACCCACACCATTCACCTGGCTGATTTTGAGCGCCAGCCGCGTGTTGACGATGTTCTGCACCTCGGTGAGCGGCATGGTGTCCGAGGTGATGGCCAGGGTCAGCACCGGCGCATCGGCCGGGTTGACCTTGGCATACACCGGCGGCGCAGGCAGGTCGGCAGGCAACAGTGAGCCACCTGCATTGATGGCGGCCTGCACTTCCTGCTCGGCCACATCGAGCGTCAGCCCTAGGCCGAACTGCAAGGTGATGATGGACACACCGGCCGCGCTGGTAGAGCTCAAACGTGTGAGCCCGGCCATCTGGCCGAACTGCCGCTCCAGCGGTGCCGACACGGTTTGCGCCATGACGTCGGGGCTGGCGCCGGGGTACAGGGTCTGCACCTGTATGGTGGGGTAGTCCACCTGGGGCAGCGCAGACAGCGGCAAAAATTTGAAGCCGACGATGCCGGCCAGCACGATGGCCACCATCAGCAGCGAAGTCGCGACCGGGCGGAGGATAAAGGGGCGTGAAGGACTCATGTGAAAAGAATCTCGTGCACGTTCATTGGGCCGGCCGCTCACCGCCCTGCGCACGCCGCTGCATCATGGCCTGCCAGCGGGCAATGGCTTCAGGGTCCTTCTTGTCGAGTTGCTCGAACATCTTCTGCATGCGCTCAAGCGCGGCGGGGTCATCCTTGACGAGTGCGAGCATGCGCTGGCGCTGGTCGGGCGTAGGGCCGTCAGATACCGTTTGTGCGGAAGCGGTGGGCGCAGCGCCTGCTGCGGGCGCCGCTGGTGCCGCGCCTTCGGCGGCTGCGGAACGCTGGCGTTGGGAAGAAGCACCGGGAGGCGCATTCGAAGGCGCCGATGCCGTGCCGGCCGGCGTTGACGCTGCAGCCGAAGCGCTTCCCTGTGGTGCACTCGCGCCCTGACGACGCCGGTTACCGGCACCGCCTCCCGCTGCACGGGGTGCATCGCCGGAGAGCGTCACGCGCGAGCCGTCCTTCAGGCGGTCAGCGCCTTCAGTAATCACGCGCTCGCCAGCCTGCAGGCCTGTAGCGATGACCACCTTGTCCACGGTGGCCTGGCCGCGCGTCACGCTGCGCAGCGACACGGTGCGATCCGCATTGAGCACATAAACATAGTCGCCACTGCTGCCCTGGCGCACGGCCGTGACCGGCACCACCACGGCGTTATCAATCGTTTTGACCAGCAGTTGCACATTCACAAACTGGCTCGGGAAAAGTGTCAGTTTGCTGTTGGCGAAACGGGCCTTGGCCTTGACGGTGCCGGTGGTGGTGTCCACCTGGTTGTCCAGTGAGGCGAAGACGCCGGTGTCCAGCGTCACGGCGCGGGTGCGGTCCAGTGCTGTGGCCTGAATGGCAGTTGCACCGGCCTGCTGCAGGTCGCCCACCCTGTCCTGCGGAATCGCAAAAACCACATCGATCGGCGAGACCTGCGTGATGAGCACCACGCCATTGGCATCGCTGCTGCTGACCACATTACCGACGTCGACTGCACGCAGGCCGACACGGCCGCTGACGGGTGCAGTGACGCGGGTATAGCTCAGGTTCAGGCGGGCCGTGCCTTCAGAAGCCTTGTCGATCACAACGGTGCCCTCAAGCTGCTTGACCAGTGCGGCCTGTGTGTCCACCTCCTGACGGGCAATCGAATCCTGCTCCAGCAGGGTCTTGTAACGCTGCAGGGTGACGCGGGCACTGTCGAGCTGCGCTTCATCGCGCTGGCGCTGGCCGGTGGCCTGCATGAGTGCCATTTCAAACTGTCGCGGGTCAATGACAGCCAGCAGGTCGCCCTTTTTGACCATCTGGCCTTCGCTGAAGAGAACCCGCTCCAGCACGCCAGAAACCTGCGGCCTGACCTTGACGGTGGCCTGCGGGGTGACGGTGCCCAGCGCATCCATCAACACCGGAATGCTGGCCTTTTCTGCCGTCGCCACACCGACCGTGCTGGCCGGGCCACCGCGACCACCGCCGGGCCCTCCCGGCCCGCCGGGGCCACCAAAACCTGCGCCAGTCGCAGCAGTGCCGGGTGTCGCTGGCCGGGTAAGGTACCAGGCCAGGCCGCCCAGCGCAGCCAGCAGAAGCAGGGCCACCACGGCGCCGATGATGGAGGTACGACGGCTGATGCGCTTGCGTGCGGGGGATGACTCGGGGATGTTGGCTGGCACTTCGGGCTCCTCGGGAGTTCGCGGGTTCATCATTAATCCTTATGGTCCAGCTTTATTCGGGACGGGGTCCGGGTGTATCCAGTTCATGCCAATTCACATCAGCACAGAAAGTCCCACAATTGTGGGTCGCTGAAAAGGCAAAACCCGTAGGCTTTCGGGCCGTTTCCAGCCCGGAAACCAGCGCATCCACGCTTCAAATTTATTATGACTGCCGCCCCTGGAGGGCCCGCTTCGGGCATGAAAGCAGGACGTAAATGTCCTGTAAAGCCCCCGGGCAGGCCGCGACTCAACGGACCGGGATGGGCGTGGCGCGGTCCACGGGCACAGCGGTGATGCTGTTTTGCGGCGAACCTTCGATGAGGCGGTCGGAGTAGGTCAGATAGACCAGCGTGTTGCGCGCCTTGTCCACCATGCGCACGACCCGGAGCTTTTTGAAGACCAGGGAAATGCGCTCGGTCATGACGTCTTCCTGCGCCTCAAGCGGTTTGGCAAAGGTAATCGGCCCGGTCTGGCGGCAGGCAATGGAGGCTTCTGCCCTGTCTTCGGCCAGACCCAACGCGCCCTTGTAGCCGCCGGTTTTGGCGCGCGACACATAGCAGGTCACGCCCGCCACCTTGGGGTCGTCATAGGCATCGACCACAATTTTGTCGTTCGGGCTCAGCAGCTTGAACACCGTGCTGACTTCACCGATCTGCTGTGCGCCGGCCCGTGTCAGCCAGAAAAGCAGCGAGCCCATCACGGCCACCGACAACAGGGACACACCAAATATTTTTTTCATGGGGTTCTTTCGCAACATGGCCGTGACGATCACGACTCAAAGTCACTAGCGTACACGGTGTGCGCCTCCCAAAAAAAGAAGACAAAGCCGGTTCAGGCTGGCCTGCAGCGCACCGAGCATGCTTTGCGGCGGCTGGGTTTCAGGCAATACATGGACAACGCTGCGGCTTTTGCCGAGCACCGGCTGTACGACGTTTTCATGGAAGACAACCGGCAACGCGATGCAGCCCATGGAGAGGCGGTTGTCGTCAATGCCGGTTGAGGCCAGGCTCTGCGCGCGGCGCTCCTGCTGCAGGGCGCGGCACAGGCAGGGCAAGCAAGGTCACAAAATGCTACGAAGCCGCGCCCTGCGAGCGCATAAAGAATACGCCCGCCTCCAGCGGGAAAGTGGTTTTCTCAACAGCCGGATTCGATTTCACCTGTGACTTTCCACATTGGCACAAGCGTCATAAAACACTATATTGAGGGCGGCCCACTACAACGCATAACAGGGGACTTGCCATGACGGTCACAACGAAACATCCGCTTTACCGATCGCTTTATTTTCAGGTGATCTGCGCCGTGATTACCGGTGTGCTGCTGGGGCACTTCTACCCTGCTTTTGGGGCAGAGATGAAGCCTCTGGGCGATGGCTTCATCAAGCTGATCAAGATGATGATTGCACCCATCATTTTCTGCACGGTCGTGATAGGCATCGCAGGCATGGAGGACATGAAAAAGGTCGGCAAGACAGGCGGCCTCGCGCTGCTTTATTTTGAAGTGGTCAGCAGCTTCGCACTCATCATCGGACTGGTACTGGTCAATGTGCTGCAGCCAGGCGCCGGCATGAACGTCGATGCCTCCACACTGGACACCAAATCCATCGCCGCCTACACAGGCCCCGGCAAGATGGTGGGTACCACCGACTTCATCCTCAACATCATCCCGACGACTGTGGTCGATGCATTTGCCAGGGGCGAAATATTGCAGGTGCTGCTGATCGCCGTGATGTTCGGTTTTGCACTGCACCGTTTCGGCGGTCGCGGCACCCTGGTGTTCGATTTCATCGAAAAAACGTCGCACGTGCTGTTCACCATCGTCGGCTTCATCATGAAGCTGGCACCCATAGGCGCTTTTGGCGCCATGGCTTTCACCATAGGCAAATACGGTGTGGGTTCGCTGTTTTCGCTCGGCAAGCTGATGGGCGCGTTTTACCTGACCTGCCTGCTCTTCATTTTTGTGGTGTTGGGGCTGATTGCACGCTTTCACGGCTTCAGCATCTGGAAGTTCATCAAATACATCAAGGAAGAACTCCTCATCGTGCTGGGTACTTCGTCATCCGAGTCTGTGCTACCCCGCATGATGGAGAAGATGGAAAACCTCGGTGCGAAGAAGACCACCGTGGGCCTGGTCATCCCGACGGGTTATTCGTTCAACCTTGACGGCACATCGATTTATCTCACGATGGCCGCGGTGTTCATCGCGCAGGCGACCAACACGCCGATGACCCTGATGCAGGAGCTGACCCTGCTCGCCGTGCTGCTGCTCACATCCAAGGGGGCGGCCGGCATCACGGGCAGCGGCTTTATTGTGCTGGCGGCAACCTTGTCGGCGGTGGGTACTGTGCCCGTCGCAGGGCTGGCGCTGATTCTGGGCATTGACCGCTTTATGTCCGAAGCCCGGGCACTGACCAACCTCATTGGCAACGGCGTGGCCACGCTGGTGGTCGCCAAATGGACGGACGAGCTGGACGTCAAACGGCTGCATGCTGGTCTCAACAATGAAACCTGGCAGGAGGCGGACGAGCCCGAAGCACTGCTCAATAAAAAGACTGAACACATGGGAAAACCGCAGTCCCATTAAAAATGGCAGACCATGAAAAAAAGGCCCTCATTGAGGGCCTTTTTTTTCTTGAACGCAGGTGAGGATCAGCGCGGACCGGCGCCGCCAGGGCCGGGGCCACGACCAGCGATGTGGCGGAAGGTGATGCGGCCCTTGCTCAGGTCGTAAGGCGAAAGCTCAAGCGACACCTGGTCGCCCGCCAGAATGCGGATGTGGTTCTTGCGCATCTTGCCGGAGGTGTAAGCCACGAGTTTGTGGCCGTTGTCCAGCGTCACACGAAAGCGCGAGTCGGGCAGTACCTCATCAACCAGCCCGTGCATCTCAATCAGTTCTTCTTTAGCCATGGTGAAACTCCTTGAATACTGTAAATCTGTAGGAAGCTTTTGCTTGTCTTGTTAAACGCAGGCGGTGCAGTTCATGCCGACAGGTGAAGAACGCTCCTGGATCCAGGCGAGTGCGTTTTCGGTGGCGTAATGCAATGCTGCTGCAGCGCTGTCGAAAAGACCGGTAAAGCGCATCACGCGGTCATGCGTGGCGCTGCCCTGGCCCGAACGGATGGAAACCGATGCAGCGTAGCCGCCGGTTTCCTGTGGTTTTGCAAGCGGTGAGACAAGGTACTTGCCAACCGCGATATTTTGGGAAATCGTCATAAAAATCTTTGCCGGGTGACTCATCATTTTGTTGATCTGGAGATACCCGGCGGGGTACTCACATAAATATAGAAAACATAAAACGGCCTGGAAATCCGGGCCAACGGTATTCGGTTTCTACCCGTTCATTGTCCAAAAGAGGGGGAACAGGTTGAGCCTTGAGTGGGCACCGTTGGTGGAGGTGCTCGCCAGTAAATGCAGCCGTTTGGAAGGGACTTCAATGTCGTCAAGACTGTGAAACCTGGGGGAGCATTTGTGATTCGAAGCTCTGGAAGCGCCGCATTTTGAAGACAAAACCCGC
>JAZKCB010000119.1:0-4432 GCA_040388335.1 Pseudomonadota bacterium
GCTTTGGACGATGCGACGTCAGCCTTGTTCTGGTGGTCGGCGCTCAGCACTTCGATGGGGCGGTTAAGCACCTTGCCACCGAAATCCTGCACGGCCCACTTGACCATTTCAGCACCTGCAGGGCCGTCGATGTCGGCGTACAGGCTGGACATGTCGGTGATGATGCCGATCTTGATCGGGCCTGTGCCCTGTGCGGTGGCGGCTGCGACCGCGCCGAGTGCCATGGCGGCAGCGAGTGCTTTGACTTTGAGTTTCATGGATGTCTCCTGTTAGCGGGGTTGTGGTTAAAGCGGTTGTGAAATCAGTTGAGAAGCGTTTTTAGACGCCGAGGTATTCCTGCAGCATGCCCATGTTGGCCTTGAGCTCGCTCTGGTTGAACTGCTTGACGATGCGGCCATGCTCCATGACATAGAAGCGGTCTGCCAGTGGCGCAGCAAAACGGAAGTTCTGCTCGACCAGCACGATGGTGTAACCCTTGGCTTTGAGAGTGATGATCATCTCTGCCAGCTTTTGCACGATGACGGGCGCCAGGCCTTCGGAAATTTCATCGAGCAGCAGAAGCCGCGCGCCGGTGCGCAAAATGCGGGCCACGGCCAGCATCTGCTGCTCGCCGCCCGACAGGCGCGTGCCGGGGCTGGAGGCGCGCTCCTTCAGGTTGGGGAACATCGCGTAGATTTCGTCAATGCTCATGCCGCCCGGTGCAATGGTGGGTGGCAGCATCAGGTTTTCTTCAGCCGTGAGGCTGGCAAAAATGCCGCGCTCTTCAGGGCAGTAGCCCACGCCCATGCGGGCAATCTTGTGCGGCGCCAGCTTGATGGACTCTTCGCCCTTGATCTTGATGGAGCCCTTGCGCGAGCCGGTCAGGCCGACGATGGCGCGCATGGTGGTGGTGCGGCCCGCGCCATTGCGGCCCAGCAGGGTGACGACTTCACCTTCATTGACTGTCAGGTTCACGCCATGCAGGATGTGCGACTCGCCGTACCAGGCGTTGAGGTCTTCTATTCTGAGGAGTTCAGTTGTCATCAATGCGCGCCCTGAAGCTCAGTGTTGGTGGTGCCCATGTAGGCTTCAATGACGAGTGGATTCTTCGACACTTCCGCATAAGGCCCGTCGGCAATGATGGCGCCGCGCTGCAGCACCGTGATGCGGTCTGCAATCGACGACACCACATTCATGTTGTGCTCGACCATCAAAATGGTGCGGCCCGCAGATACCTTCTTGATCAGTTGTGTCACGCGGTCGACGTCTTCATGGCCCATGCCCTGTGTGGGCTCGTCCAGCAGCATCAGTTCAGGCTCAAGGGCCAGCGTGGTGGCCAGTTCAAGTGCGCGTTTGCGGCCGTAGGGCAGGTTGACGGTCATCTCGTCGGCAAAGCTTGAGAGGTCCACTGCTTCAAGCAGTTCACGCGCCCGTTGGTGCAGGTGGTGCAGGGTGTCTTCGGCTTTCCAGAAGTGAAAGGAGGTGCCCAGGTTGCGCTGCAGTGCGGCGCGCACGTTCTCAAGCACCGTCATGTGCGGGAAGACGGCCGAGATCTGAAAGGAGCGGACGATGCCGCGGCGTGCGGTCTGTGCAGGCTTTTCAGACGTGATGTCGTTGCCGTTGAACAGGATGGTGCCGCGCGTGGGCAGCAAAAACTTGGTCAGCAGGTTGAAGTAGGTGGTCTTGCCTGCGCCGTTGGGGCCTATCAGTGCATGGATGTGCCCGCGCTGGACTTTCAGGTCCACGTTGTTGACGGCGACAAAACCCTTGAACTCCTTGGTCAGGCCGCGCGTTTCAAGAATGTACTCAACTGACAAATGACTCTCCGGCGGATAAGGGTAAACGGGCACTGAATCTGCGGGGTAAACATGCCTTGGGGGCGGGCAAAACGCCAACCTCCGCCAACACAGGAGGTGATAGTAGCCAGCCGTTTTGGGGGCCGATACCGGGTAAGACCCTTAGGTAGTTTTGCATCATGGCCGACCCTGAGCGCAGGGTGCTGGCGGAATGTCAACCGGGCGTCAATTGCCGGAGCGCATCACGCCGGCGAAAAAAGGCCCGTGACCCTTGGCGCGCGGGCTCTTTCGAGGGGCGATGCGGCGTTATTGCTGGCGATTCGGCGGTGCCGGTGCGTCGTTGCGGGCCTCGCGCGCCGCTGCTTCGGCCTTGCGCGATTGCTGACGTTCTTCTGACGCCTGCTGTTGCTGTTGTTTGCGCTGCTCCTGCTGCTGGCGTTGCGCCTGCTCGTGGGCCTGACGTTGCTGGTTCTTTTCCTGGGCCTGTTGCTGGCTTTGCACCTGGTTCTGTAACTGGTTCTGTTGTGTCTGCTGTTGGGCCTGCTCTGCACGTTGTTGCTGCCTGCGGGCTTCCTCCTGCTGCTTTGCAGCCTGCTGGTCACGTGCGGCAGCGTCACGCAGGGCGCGCTGGCCAATCGATTCTTCGTTCTGCCGCTGCTGGCGGTCTGCCTGGCGCAGCTGTTCGCGCTGCAGGCGCTGCTGCTCCTGTTGCAGCCTTTGCTGTTCACGCCTGGCCTGTTCTATCGAATCATTGGCAGGCACGGCTGGCCTCGGGGCAGATGGCATGGCATCACCGCGCTCCCGCTGTGCCTGCTCACGCAGGGCGCGCTGGCCGATGGACTCCTGCTCGGGCGGCCGTTGCACCGTGCGTTGCTGGTCGCGTTCACGGCGCAGGCGGTTTTCATCGTTGGCTACAGCGCGGTTGTCCTGCGCTTGTGGCGCAATGCGCTGGACGGCTGCTGGCGGTGAGGCGACCGGTGCTGTAGAAACTGCCGCCTGGGTCGCTGGCTGCACAGGCTGCTGGTTGCGGCTGAAGTTGCCCTGCCTGTCATCGCGCGCTTCGCGTCTGCCGTCACGGCGTTCATCGCGGAGGTTCACCACAGGGCGCGCAGTGGCTGCCGGAGGTGGCAAAGCGGCGGCCACAGCACGTGGCTCTTCACGCATGGCAGCACGATCAGGCCGCTGCGGTATGCCGCGTCCGCCATCCACCACCTGTGCACGGCCCAGGTCGGCGGCATTCAGCGCGACGTTGCCGCGCACTGGCTGGCCGCGTGCAAAGTCTGTCGCGGCAATCGCTGTGACGGCCGCTGGCTGGCGCTGGTAGCGGTAGACGTTGGTGACGTTGACCGTGTTGTTCACCTCGATGTTGTTGTTGACGCGGGTGACATAACGCGGGCTGACGCGGTAGGCGGGCCTGAAGGCCTCGCCCGGTGCCAGCGGAAACCAGCCGACGGCGGGCTGCGCCGGGCCGCCGGAGCCGAGCGAAATATTCCAGTTCACGCCGCCGCTGCTGCCGCCCAGATTACCGCCGATAAAGGCGACCAGTGCCGGTGCATAGACAGGCCGGGGTTGCAGGCGGCCGGGTACCCAGGCCCAGCGCGGGCCGATTTGCGCCCAGCGGCCGTAGTGGAAGGGTGCAAAGCCCCAAGGCGCATCGTCAACCCAGGTCCAGCCCCAGGGTGCGATCCAGCTCCAGTGGCCGGCGCGGTAGGGCGCCCAGTTGGCGGGTACGGCACGCGGCAGCCATACCGGGCCGTAGCTTGGGTCCTGGCTCCAGTCGCCGTAGTTGTCGAGCTGCTGGTAGCCCACGGTTTCACGCGGCACATAACGGGCTGACACCGACTGGTCCTCACGCTGGTCGCGCGCCATGGCCCAGTTGTCAAAGCTGTCGAGCACTGCAGACCCAGGCGCAGCCGGCGTCAGGTTGGTGCCGCTGAAATTGCCCTGCTGCTGGTTGCCCAAGGTGATGGGCGTGCCGCTGTCGCCATACAGAACACCGGCACCCGATTGCGCCACCACGCGCGTGGTGTCGGCGGCGGGGTTCGCATCGATGCGGTAGTCGCCGGGTTGGGAAATGACGAAGGCGAGGTTGGGGGTGTCCACCTCCAGCCGCTGGCCCTCAAACAGCTGGCGCACGCGCAGCCGCACCGTGCCCTGCGACAGGCGCAACTGGGTGGTGTTGTCGTCGAGTGCCAGCAGGTCCAGGCTGGTCTGGCTGTTCAGGCGAATCGCGGTTGAGCCAGCGTGCAGCTCGGTGCGGGATTGCTCGCCCGTCCAGAGCCGGTCGCCTGCGGTGAGCGGCCGGTTGAGTTGCGCGGCCGTCCAGGCGTTGTCGTTGCCATTTCCGTTGTCGGTATTGCCGGGCGCATAGCTGACAGCGCCTTCAATCAGGCTGAGCCGGGCAATGCTGCCGGGCGGGTCGATCTGATTGTTAATTGACTGCGAGCTTTGCAGGGGCGCCTGCTGCAGAGGCACCTGCGCCCAAAGCGCCGAAGTGTGAGCACCAAGCAGGGCGATGGCGGCTACGCAGGTCAGCCACCTGGGGCTTGAAGAGCGGTCAGATTTTGAGAGGGTAGTTGATGCAGTCATGGCTTCCTCGGTCAGTTGATTCACCGTACCCGACTACAACGTCTGTAAAGATGGATGGCCCGCTAAGC
>JAZKCB010000120.1:0-17914 GCA_040388335.1 Pseudomonadota bacterium
CCAGCGTGTGCCGGGTCGCCGCCTGCTGCATCATCAGCCACGTCACCGGCCCCAGAAGCGGGATTTTGGCGATGACTTTTTTGGCCTGGGTTTTTGCGAGTGCGGCGAGTGCGGCGAGTGATGCGAGTTCTTCGGGCGGCAGCACTTCGGCGGAGGTCGGGGATTTTTTAGGTTCTGTCATTGGTTAATTTGATCTGGAAAAAAAACTCAAAAATCAGCAACACCTAGTCGCTTGAGTTGCAATTGTGCGAATTCGATGCCTTGATGCGAAGCTTTTTTGTACCAGACAATAGCCAGGTTTTTGTCGGCTGACACGCCCCATCCATAGTCGTATGCCTGCGCCACTTCAAGTTCAGCTTGCGGTAGACCCACGTTTGCTGCAGACATTTGATAAGCAAAGGCCATGGGCAAGTTGACTGCTACCCCTTCGCCTCGCTTCAGCATAAGCCCCGCGTTGTGCGCACTCCTCGCATATCCGGCCTCTGCACCGCGAAGAAACCAGTTAAATGCCACCTTCGTATCAATTGGAACCCCTTGCCCTCTGAAATACGAAACAGCCAGGTTATTCATCGCCACAGGATGTCCTTGCTCTGCGGCGCGTTTGTAATTTTCCAAAGCGGAACGTTTATCAATGCCACCGCCAATGCCATGGTCGAGGTTCCAGGCCAGCGCAAACTGCGCGAGCGGAAAATCGGATTTTGCGGATTTACCGTACCATATGTTGGCCAGCTCGTGATTGGTCTGCACCCCCGAACCGTCGCTGTATAAATTCCCAACCGCGTTCTGTGCACGCGCATTGCCTGCAAGCGCCAATCGCAACAAGGAATCTCGAGCCGCTGCATCACCCCTGGTAGCCTGTTGGTGCAACGTCACTACTGACTCCGGGTCTGCGAGCTTCAGTACAAACGGTCGCATCGGATTGGTCAAAGCCTCCGGGACTTTCATTCCTTGTGCTTGATTCGTAGTCGCGCTCCTCGCCGACTGCGCTGCACCACCGGCGAATTCAGTCGCCTGCATAGCCTTTTTTTCCGTAGCAGTAGTTGCCACGGCCGTGACCGAATTTGCGTTCTGCTGTGAAAACAGTTTGGCGAGGGCACCTTGTGCGCCCGCCTTCAGTCCTTGAACATCGCTGTTTGCAGCAAAATTTTCAATGTATTGCCTGGTCGTTTCCGGGTTTCTCGAAAAACGATGCGCAACAACAAACGCTGCGCTCGTTTGACTGGCATCACCCTGCGCGCCAAACACTTCAGCCAGATTGGCCCAAGCCGTAGACCGGGCTGGTGCGAGAGCCAGGGTGTAGCGCAATAGTTTTTCAGCCTCGGCCAGGCGGCCGCTGCGATAAAGGACGTAGCCGTAGTTGTTTGTAATCTCTTGATCAGATGGGTCTGTAGACCAGGCACGCTCGAAGTCAGTCAGAGATGCAGAAATATGTTCGGCCTTGAACTTTTCCAATCCGTTTGTATTGAGCTTCCTGGCCGCACGACGATCTCCTCGAGTTGGGTATGGCAGCTCTTCTATCTCGGTTTTTGCGTCGGCGACGCCATCAGCATTACCCACGCTGGCAGCTTTCAGCATTTGTGTCACCTGCTCCAGACGACCGGCTATTCTTTTGTTCAGGACATCCGCCTGCGCTAAAGCTATTAACGGAAGGGCGCATAAAACAACAGCTGCAATACGCCGCAAATAAACCATGTGAACTCCCTTAAATTATTAAAAGCAAAATTGCAGACTCAATGAAATAGGCTCGTCCAAATGTGAGGATTCAGTAGGGTAAATTTGTGGGTGCGATCATTTCTCGGATTCGAGCAGGCTGTTGATCGCGTGAAGGTCTGATTCGGAGAGCGTGGCATTGCTCGCCTTCAGTCGAAGGCCCTGCAAAAGAGTTTCTGCGCGCGCCTTTTGCCAGTCACGCCGGGCAGCATACAACTGCTGTTCGGCATTGAGCACGTCTATGTTGATGCGGGTGCCAATGCGATAACCAATCTTGTTGGCATCGACAGCGCTTTGGCTTGAAAAAATGGCCGATTCAAGAGCGGTGGTTTGAGCCAGGCCATTCACCACACCACTGAATGCCTGGCTGGCCTTTGCCACGGCATCACGGCGTGCGGCCTCCAGGTCTTCGCTGGACTTGTCCCTCAAGGCGATGGCTTCACGCACACGGGCTTGTACACCACCACCCGCAAACAATGGCACGTTCAGGCTCAGACCATACTGACCTGAACGATAACGCGTGACGATATCGGCAGGTGAAGAGATGCTGCCCGAGCTGTAGTTGCGTCCATAGCCCGCAGTGAAGTCCAGGCTCGGTGAATGAGCGGCCTGGCTTCTGTCAACTTCACGTTCTGCAACGTCCAGTGCGGCCTGTGCAATGCGTACCTGAAAGGACTGACTCCTGGCACTTTCCACCCAGGTCTGGACAGACTCGGGCTGTAGGCCTGGCAAATGTGCTTTGTCGCTCAGGGCAGCCAGATATTCCACGGGGCCTCCAAGCATGCGCACGAGTTCAGCGCGCTTGTTGTCCAGCTCACCGCGCGCTGCCACTGCCTGAGCCCGGGACAGGTCGAGCCGCGATTGCGCTTCATGCACATCGGTGACCGTGGCGGTTCCTACTTCATAGTTACGCCGCGCCAGACCGAGCTGTTGCGTTACCGCGCCCACCTGTAACCCGGCAACGCGCTCTGCCTCGCGCGCGACCAGCACGTCGAGATAGGCCTGAGCCGTTCGCAGGATCAGGTCCTGTTCGCTCTGGCGAAATTGCGTTTGAGCCAGGACTTCCTGAAGTTGTGCCTGGTCCAGTGCGATCCAGCTGTTGGGACGCCACAGCGGCTGGGTGACTTGCAAGTTCCAGTTCCAACTGGCTACTTTGCGGTCCTGATATGGGGCTTCACTGAAAGAGGCTTGTCCCGACTGCCGGCTGTTGGCGCTCACCAGGTTGACAGATGGCAACAGAAGCGCACGCGCCTGGCTCTCGCGTTCGTGGATCGCTTGCAGCGCATGCCTTGCACCCCTGTACACCGGGTCCTGCGCCTGCGCCCTGGCATACACGTCGAGCAGGGTGTCGGCTGACGTCATGGTGGAAAGCACACATAAAGCGGGGCCCAGCACCGCAAGCTTCAGAAAAGACCCGCTACGCGTGTCGGGCGAGCGTGTGGGTTCCCTGTCTTCAACGCTCACGCAGCGCCTCCTGCTTGTAACGTAGCATGGGCGCTATAAAGTATTCAATCATCCGTCGTTCGCCAGTACGGATATCTGAAGTGACGGTCATGCCCGCAGTCACTGCTCCATGCAGGCCGTTGACAACGTTTGGCGTCTCGGCTGTCTGCAGTTGAATGCGAACAGGATAGACCGGCCCCAGCTTCTGGTCGTTGATGGCATCGGTACCTACCCATTGAACCGTACCTTCGATATAACCAAACCGGGTGAAGTCAAAAGTCTCGACCTTGTTGATGACACGCTGACCGACCTTGACGTGGCCTATGTCGCGGTTCATGACCTGGGTATCGACCTCGAGCGTAGCATTGCGCGGCACGATGGTCATCAAGGCCTGAGCCTGGGTGACCACACCGCCCACTGTGGTTACGGCCAGTTGCTGAACCACGCCATCAATCGGGCTGCGCATGACCTGAAGGTCGCGACGCTGCGTGGCTTTGACAAGTTCCTGGCGAGCCGCATCACTTTTCCGGGTGGCGTCCACTAGTTCGGCACTGACTCTTGCGCGAAATTCTGATTGCGCCTGCTTGCGCTGTTGGACAGATGCATTGAGGCTGGCTGCTGATTCGTTGAGCCGGTTCCCTAGAACCGCGGCTTCTTTTTCCATATTCAGCAGTTCAAGCCGGGTTTCAATCACACCGGTCTGCGCAATATGGCCTGTGGTGGCCAGTTCTTCTCGCATGTCATGCTTTTTTCTCACCAGCGGCAAACTGGTTCGCAGCTGCGTCAAATTGGCTGCAATGGCGTCGCGGTCCGCGCTGCGGCGCGCAATGTCGGCATCGAGTGCAGCCATGCGCGAGTCCTGCTCGCTGCGCCTGCTGGCCAGCACCGCCTGTTGATTGACCAGAATGGCGGGAGGCAGGTCGCCTGCCTGATTCCAGGCATCCTTGCCGGATAGCAACGCGCCCAGCCGCAACACATCGGCCTGGGTTTCCTGATACTCGCGCTGCAGTCGGTCCCGGTCAGCACCGGTAACTGTGGCGTCAAGCTCAAGCAACACGTCACCAGTCTTGACTGCCTGTCCATCGCGGACCGTTATGGACTTGACCACACCTGCATCCAGGGGCTGTATTACCTTGGCGCGGCCAGATGGCATGATGCGCCCCTGTGCTGTGACTACGATGTCCATCGATGCAACACTGGCGTACACCATTGCTGTGGCAGCCATGACACATATGGTCATGGTGACCATTCGCGCGATATGTGCTGGCGGTTGCTGGCGCAGGGCAATTGCAGCTGTGCTGAACATTGAATGGCCTCTATCGGCCCTGTGCTCTGTCATGCTGCCTCCAGTATCTGATGTGCCCGATACAGCGAGGCATAACGACCATTGATACCCATCAATTCCCGGTGGTTGCCAGTCTCGGTGATGCGACCCTTATCCAGGACCAAAATACGATCTGCCATACGCAGCGTCGACAGTCTGTGCGCAACAATGAAGACCGTGCGGCCTGCGCAAATACGCGCCATGTTGTCGTGAATCACACGCTCGCTTTCATAGTCCAGCGACGCCGTGGCTTCATCAAATAGCAGGATCTGCGGGTGTGTGACCAGTGCTCGTGCGATCGCAATGCGTGCGCGCTGGCCGCCGGACAGTTTGCTGCCACGCTCGCCAATCACGGTGTCGTAGCCCTCAGGCAGTTGCAGGATGAACTCGTGCGCGCCGGCCAGACGCGCACTTTCCATGATTGCCTCCGTTGCAATCGCAGGGTCGCCCAGCGCGATGTTTTCCCGTACGCTGCGGTTGAACAGAGACGTGTCCTGCCCGACCACACCAATCTGGCGACGCAGCCATGACGTGTCGACCATGCTGAGGTCGATGCCGTCAATCAGTATGCGGCCCCGTTCGGGTGAATAAAGCCGCTGGATCAGTCTCATGAAGGTGGTCTTGCCTGCACCGGAAACTCCGGTGATGCCAACGATCTCGCCCGGTGGGATGTCCAGATTCACGCCGGTGAGCACCTCAGGTGCGTTTTGCGCGTAACGAAAAGACAAGCCTTCAAATGTCACCCGACCCTTTAATGCGGGCAGGGTGCTTCGACCAAGTCTGAAGGCCGGCTCAGGTTTTGCATCCATGATGTCCGCCAGGCGCTTGATGCTGACCTTCATTTGTGTGAAGTCTTGCCACAATGACGCCAGTTTGAGGATGGGCGCGTTAATGCGCCCGGCCAGCATGTTGAAGGCAATCAGTCCGCCGACCGTCAGGTCACCATCGATCACCAGCCTGGCACCAAAGTAAAGCAGCAGTACTGTCAGTACCTTGCTGGCCAGACTGATGAACTGGTTGGTTGCATTGGCAAGGTGGCCGGACTCAAATGAGGCGCTGACGTAGTCTGACAGGCGCCGTTCCCAGTCTCGTTGCCATGCGCCTTCAACGGCATGGCTCTTGAGGGTTTCCATTGAGGTCACGGTTTCAACCAGAAAAGTCTGGTTTTCTGCACCCAAGGCAAACTTGTCTTCCAGTTTTTTCCGCATCAGTGGTGTGATGAGCCATGAAGCTGCAAAAAAGACGGGCAGGGATGCCGTCACCATCAGTGTCAGAGGTAGGCTGTAATAAAACATCACGGCCAAAAAAACCACCGCAAAGAACAAATCCAGCCAACTTGTCAGCGCGGCACCCGTCATGAAGTTGCGTGCGTTCTCCAGCTCACGGACCCGTGCCACGGTATCGCCACTGCGCCGAGCCTGAAAATAAGATAGCGGCAAGTGCAGCAAATGGCGAAACAACTTGGCCCCCAGCTCCACATCCACCCTGTTGGTCGTATGGCTGAACAGGTAATGCCGCATGCCGCCGAGTAGCACCTCAAACAAGCCCACTCCCAGCAGAGCCACCACCATGACATCAAGTGTGGTCATGGAGCGATGCGTCAGTACCTTGTCTATCACCACCTGAAAGATCAAAGGCGTGAGCAGAGCAAATATCTGTACAAAGAACGATGCCAGCAGCACCTCGCCCATCACCTGCTTGTATTGCGCAAGGGATGTCCAGAACCAGTCAACGCCAAATCTGGACCCTGTAGATGCTGCGCCAACCAGTTCCGAATCGCCATCCTGACCACTGCTTTTACCCGCAGCCTGTGTTTTTGCGGTCACCCACTCCACGGCAGGTCCGACAAGTTCGCCAAAACTCTCCCATGTCATTTGCTCTGGCGGCACGTCACCCGTACGCTGAACCAGTACCCCTCGCTTGTTAGCATGACCGATCAGCAGCCATTGCGCTTCCGAATCTCGCACGAGCGCAGGCATTGGGCCGACAATCAGCTTTGCTGCAGATGTACGGTGATAGCGCACATCCAGAGACAGGCTTTGCAGTGCCTGAACCAGTGCGGCGCTATCTGGTCCCTCGACTGGCCATGCGTGATGTTGTGCCAGGCGCGCCATATCCGCCTGGGCTCCGACAAGGTGCAGATACGACGTGATCAATGCGTAGAGTTGCCCAGCCCGTTTAACTGAAACAGGGCCCCAGGATGGCGACACTGTGGTGCTGGTTGGGGCGGAGGTAGTGGTCTGGAAGGTCACAAGAAAAACTTGCTCGATAATTGGGAAACACCCGGTGAAAAAAGGAAGCCGGCAACCGGCCGGGCGGCCTAATGCAGCACTGCTGTTTCGACGGCGCCGACAGGCATGGGAAGCCAGGACGAGTAGTTGCCGCCGCTCAACTGCAATCCAAGCTTTGACAAAAACCGGCCGGTTCGCTGCATGCTGACCCCGCTGGCTACGCCGATGTAGACCTCAGCAGCTGCTCGGGACTGAGCCCAGGCGCGAAAAGCCATCACCATCTTGATGGCAGCCAGACCACCACGGTGTTGAGGATGAACGAGCAAGAATACCGACGATGCGATGCGTTCGCGGCAAAAGAAATACTCGTCGATGCTGCCGATCATCAGTCCGTGCAACACACCTTTGGCATCGTGAGCTGCCACAAAAAAAGTGGTTGATGCCGGCTTCTCGATCATGTGGGCAAAGCGTTGCGCAACACGTTCATCGTCATAGGGCAAACGGGAAAAGCGACTTTCCAGATGGCAAATCTGGCCAAGCTCTACAAGGGTTGAAATATCAGTCAGGCTGGGCGGTGAGACGATCATGCGTGCGCCATCTCAAGAGGAGTGGCAAGGGCAACTTGCTCCCAATGGTCCTGCGTTTGCTCCAGCGCCTGTTGTGGCTCTGTTTCATTGCCGAGAGGAATGAAGGTCAGTGGTCCAGAATCCGGAGCGGTCAGGGCATTGATCATCTGCGTCATTACCAGGGCCATCTGCATGGGCGTTGGCATGGTCGCCGGAGGTATGGACGACGTGGGCAAAGACTCCAGTGGCGGTGCCGCCACTACTTCTGACCCGAACTCAGCGATGACAGGGATGGCAGGGAGGGAGGTGTGCAGCGCGGGGGTGAGCGCTCCAGAAGCTGGCACGCGCGCTGCCAGATCGACGGGCAGGCTGACATCACCGACTGTCCCGGTCTGGCCGCCTTGCAAATCAGCCCAGGCAAACTGTGACTGTCCGTGTTCGGTCACCCCATTGACTATCCGGATTTGGTGGTCACTGACAAGACCGATTTGCGCAATCCCAATGTCATCTAGAGTACGTACCTCCCCTGGGTCGCTCACACCGTCACTATTTTTGTCCTGCCAGACGGCGAACTCCTTCCAGCGGGTGTCGAGCCGAGTCAGGACGCCATCATGGTTGCTGTCAAATGCAGTAAGGCCTTCCAGATCTGTTTTTGCGCCGATCAGATAACTCGTAAAAGAGATTTCGTCATAGCGCTCAATACGGCCGTCGTCGCCGATGTCTCGCACCAGCAGACCATCGTCTGGCGCGATCCATGCGATGTGCTCGCGCCAGCCGTCGTTGTTGACGTCAAAGTAGGCTTTCGAGTCATCAATGCCAATGTAGTGCAGGCCGTTGCCGTTCAGGTCCAGAGTGACGGGCTTCTTGCCGCCGCCCCCTGCCGCAGAAGAGCCTGTATGGTAGGCGCCAATGTTGACGTTTGTACTCGCACCCTGTGCATCGGTCACTGTAATGTTGAACGGATCACCGCCACTATAGGGGTCACCGCGCTGACTGAAGTATTGCCAGGCTCCGGTTTCGGCAACCCAATCGCCTCCGATCTGGGTGTGATCTGCGTTATATGGGGCATTGATGTTTGTGTACTGGTTCGTCCATGCGTGACCGTGTTGTGGCGTCGTCGCCAGACTGAAGCTGATCTGGCTGGAGTTGCCGTCGGGGTCATACGCCACAATGCTGCCTTGCTGCCGATATGGGACATCCACGTCTACGTATACCCCGTCTTCATTGAGTGCCCTCCCGTCGAGATTTGTGAGACCGACAGGGCGCAAGTGGCCGTTCTGGTAATAGCTGCCTGATGAACCGACAAGCAGGCCGCTGGCAAGTAGAGACAGAGCCTGGCTTTCTACAGTAACGTTGACATAGCCGTAGGTCATCGCATTTCCCAACTCATCGGATGTGAGAGGCTGCAAGCTAGTGCCGTACACCGGGCGTCCATACCAGATATCTTCAATAATCGGCGCGTCATTGACTGACTGCACCGTGAGTTGCGCGGTGGCCCAGGTCAGTCCGCCATTGCCATCGCTGACCTGGTAAGTAAAACTCGCATTGCCGTAAAAGTTTGCATTAGCTACAAAACGGACGCTACCGTCTGCCTGCAAACTAACAGTCCCGTTTGTGGCGTTGTTTACCGCAGTCACGCGAAGATCAGCAAGTGCATTGTCTGCATCACGATCATTGACCAGAAGTTGAGCCGCAGCGATGATGAATGGCACATCTTCAAAACCGATAAAGCTGTCATCCGTGGTGATCGGACTGGTGTTGACGCGTGAGAAATCGATCTGCGCTGTCGCTGTACTTGTAGCTCCGTGCAGATCCGTCACCACATAGTCAAAACTGCCACGCCCGTCATAACCTGCCGTCGGTGTGAAGCGTACGCTGCCATCGGCAGCAAGGGTGGCGGCGCCGTGTTGCATATTGCTGATGCTGTTGATGCGCAGATTGTTCGGCGTCTCGACATCCGTGTCGTTGGCCAGCAGGGCTGCTTGTGCCAGTGTGTAAGTGATGTCTTTCTTGCCAAACACCAGCTCGCTGTTGGCCACCGGCGCATCGTTGATGGGATTGAACGTCAGGTTGACGCTGGCCTGGCAGATGCCGCCCACACCATCACTGACGGTGTAGCTAAAGCTGGCCTGACCATTGAAGTTCAAAGTCGGGGTGAAGATGACCTGGCCGTTACTGATGCTGACGCTACCATTGGCTGCGCCGTCTGCATCCATTGCCAGTGAAGTGATCATCAATTCGCTGTGTTCGTTGTCCACATCGGTGTCATTGGCAAGCAGCGAGGCAATGCTGAAGCTTGCCTGGGTGTCTTCGTCAAGCGTCAAACTCTCGCCGAGCAGGCGGGGCGCATCGTTGACCGGGGCAATGTCAAGTGTGGCTGTGCCGACGCTAAAGCCACCCGAGCCGTCGCTGACGGTGTAGGTAAACAGGGCCGGACCAAAGTAGTCGGCATCGGGGGCAAAGCGTATTGAGCCGTCGGGGTTCAGCGCTACGCTGCCGTGCGTCGCATTGCCAACGCTGATGATGCGCAGGTCGCTGTGCGGGTTGTCGGCATCGGTGTCGTTCGCCAGCAGGCTGGCAGCGCTGACGGTTTGTACATCTTCTTCGTTAAATGCAATGGTTTCGCCGACCAGCGTTGGCGCGTCGTTGACTGGTGCCAGGTTGACCAGGACCTGGCCAACGACCAGGCCTCCATTGCCGTCACTGACGGTGTAGCTAAAGCCTGCTGCGCCGAAATAGTCACGCTCAGGTGTGAACTGCAGGTTGCCGTCCGGCAACAAGGCAATCGCGCCGTGTTGGGCGTTACTGACGGCGCTGATGCTGAGTACTTGACTATTGGTTGCGACATCAACATCCGTGTCATTTGCAAGCAGTAGCGCAGGGTTGATGTTCAGGACGATGTCTTCATCGCTGGCCAGTGTTTCCCCTGTCACTACGGGCAGGTCGTTGACGGGCAGGATGGTCAGGCGCATGTTGGCCTGAATTTCAAATCCGTCGCCTTCATTGCCGGCGGTGGCGATCTGGCTTGGTGCCCTATCACCAACCCAATAACTGAACTCGGCCAAACCGTTGTAGTTCAGATCTGGCACAAAGCTGACGATGCCATCCGCAGCCAGAAACGCTTGACCGTGCTGTGCACCGCCGACACGGGTAATGCGGAGCACGTCACCATCGACCGCAGTGTCAACATCGCTGTCATTGGCCAGCAAACTGGCCGCTGTGAAGCGCAGGGTAGTGTCTTCATCGCCACTTGCTGCTTCGCCTTGAGTGACCGGCGCATCGTTGACGGCGGCGATGCTCAAGGTGGTGGTCGCCTGGCTTGACAAACCATATTGATCCGTGACCGTGTAGCTGAAGCTGGCGAAGCCATGGTAGTTGGCGTCGGGATTGAAGACGACTTGTGTTGTCCCATCGGCACCCGTTTGCAGGGCCACACTGCCGTGGGTGGGCGCAAATACCGAGGTGATGCGCAGGCTTGGTTGGTTGGGGAAGGCTGCGGCGTTGACGGTGCTGTCATTGGCCAGTAGCAGTGTTTCTGCAAAGCGCAGAACGGTGTCTTCAACGCCGCTGGCCCGCTCGCTTTGGGTACGCGGATAGTCGAGGAGTACGCCTGCTGCGGTGGTGAGGGTAGTGCCTTGGCTGGCCGAGACAGAAACACCCGGCTCGCGTAGCAGGTTCGGGATGACATCGGGCGTCAGGGATGCAGCTGTACCAGACGTGTATGTTGCGCTTTGCTGCGTTGTGAAATTGGCGAAGAAAAGCTCATTGTCAGCTCCAAACGTGCTTTGAACAGAACTGATCGGATGGCTTTGGGCGCTTACGGTGTCAGGTGTGCTTCGATAGCTGTCGTTGCGGAACTGATCCGCAGTCCTTGCATCACCGGTCAAATTCGGGATGACATTCACTGTTTCCAGGCTAAGTAGTATTTGACTTTCATTGTGGGCTTGACCCGCTATCCCTGTCTGTCTCGTTGCGTGTGCATTTGAATCCTGTACATCGTTGTCGCCTGCACTGGCCAAAGTCGGCCACTGCACAGCTGCAGCCCCCGCAGCAAGTGCGGCCAAGGGAAGCGCGCCTCCTGCAATATCAAAGACGTTGCTGCCAGCACTGCGGATCATGCTTTCCAGCACCTGGCGTTGCTCCTGCGCCGTGCCTGTGCCAGCCAATGGAACGAACGCGAGGGCGTTGCTTCTGACAATTGTGGCTGTGACTGCCGTGCTGGTAACTTGGGTTGGACCAGCCGCCCCGTTTTGCAGTCTTGAATCGCCCACATTTATCGTGGTGCTGGTCTGCGCACTCTGGCTGACGATGGTTCTGGCGCTGGCACTGCCCAGGCGCGCATCCAGCGCATCAACTAGTGAATTGCTTGCGCCCGGGGTTGTGGCTGCCTCTACGCCGCCATTGATATGCGCTGCCTGCCCATCAAACTGGCGCGTGTTGACAGCATGCAAGGTGGCCGCCGCTGCAGCCAATGTGCCGTCGGCGTTTCGCTGCTCGTCCAGTTGAAGGATGCCACCCTCGGTGTTTTGATAGCGAGTGCCAAGGGTATTGGCAGTCAGGGTTTGGACGGTCAGCGTTGTTCTGCTGCCGTCAGCTCGAACGATGACGGGCGGGTTGCTTGCAAAGTCTATGGCAGTAATGCCTGCCAGCGTAAGCCCCCGTGTTTCACCGTCACTGCCGCCATCACTGTTGACATCAATCCACAAGCGCAGGGCAGCAAACGCGGGGTCCTTGGCATCGATCACTTGGTCGCCATTGGCGTCCAACCAGTTCAGGCTGTTTAGGCCTGCACCATTCAGGCTGAGCAGTTCACCAGCATCAATGTTTTCATTGCCATTTAGATCGATGGCCAGAACGCTCTGATTGTTTGCCAGCCACTGGCTTTGCTCCAGATAGCCATCGCCATCGATGTCTAAAAGCGAATCAGCAAGCGCCGGCTCAATAGGCAAAGACAGGCTCAAGGCCTGCAGGCTTTGATGAATACCGTCGCCCGTTGCCTGTGGCAAGCCTGCGCTTGTTGCAGGTAGCTCAATGCCCTGGCCTTGCTGAAAGTGGGCGAGGGTGGTGGCGACCTGCCAGTCAGGCGCGATCGCTGCTTTCGCATGGGCCATGAAGTCGCCCGCCAGCGTCTCGCCCGAACCATCGCCCCGGCTGCCCGCGCCGTCGTAGTAGCGTGCTTGCGGTTGACCGGCCTCATCTGTCCATCGCAGCACCATAAAGCCCTTGGCGCCATTACCCAGGTTAAATCCATCGGGGTCGTACTGAAAACCGATGGCCGGGAGCAGGTTGGGGACCAGGGCGTAGCTGTTGCCTGATTTGTCATGCATGCTGGCAAGCTGGGTTTGCAGGCCATGGACCAAGCTGCTCATCCAACCGGCAGCTGTAGCACCGCCGCCTTCGATGTCCTGGTCGGTGATGATGGTTGTGTTGCCTGCAGCATCCCACTCGGCATGGGCGATGCCTTCTCGCATGGGGATGTCGGGGATACTTTCGCCAAATACGCCCATCGCGCCGAGCACACTGATTACAGCTGCAGCTGCTGTCCCCCAGGGACCGATGTAACCCAGAGATGACAGCAGGGAAAGTCCACTCGATGCAATTGATACGGGATCGCCCGAGTCGAGCGCCAGTACAAATCCCAGACCGGGCAAGACATTGGCCGCTTCTATGCCGAGAGCATTGCCAATGGCCTGGCTGGCCATGCCATCCCCGAAGAAGTCAACAACAGCAATGCCGCTATAGGCGATACCACCTATGTCGCGTTTGTCCAAAGCATTCAATAGACCTAGGACCGCGACAGCACTTCCGAAGTCTCCTGGCAATTGCCCATCTGTAAGCTTGCCAACCGCGTTGTAAATACTGGCAACAGTGGCTACCCGTTGCAAGTCACTCATATTCTCCCAGTGATCTAAGCCGATGATGCTTTGCATCAGGCCCAGAGCGCTGCCGACCTCAGCGGCTTGGGCGGCATCCGCAGCTTTGTCATAAGCAGCTTGGCTGGCGGGCTCGCCGCGTGGGGTGACGTAGCTGACGACAGGTTCAATCCCACCATCTTCAAGGATGCGGTTGCTGACCAGTCTGATGAACCCTGCTTTGCCTGAGCTGATCTCTCCAACGATATCGCCATCCACATTGGTGATGACGGTGCTACCACCCGGCAGGGTGATAAAAGACAAAGCACCTTCGCCAGTTTCACTGCCGAGGTTCAGGCTTTGAAGTTGAGCCGCAAGGACATCTTGCTGGGATGGCGTCAGATTTGAGCCTGCGCCGTTGAGGAAGTCTCTATAGCTGTTGGTATTGGTGGGCTCTGGCCCAGCGCTGCCACCCCCCGCATCGCTGACTGTTGGGCTACCTGCATTGGCGTATTGCGTGCCGGGGCCAGGGATCACCCGTGGGTTCTGAATGGCATAGATGAAGGCCTTCTCGAAATCGCTGAGAGCAAGCTGCTCCGCTGACGGCTTGGCGATACTCTGTATAACTTCACCAGTGGCTGGCTCGACCCAGCCGAACCCCGCTTGAAACATGGTGGGGATGATGATGATTGTTCCGTCAGGCTGCAACTGCTCGATATCTCTGGCCTGTCCCTGAACAAGTGTGGTGTCGTATGACGGGTCGGTAGGGTGCGCAGGGTCAGCTACCACTTGCACCTGTGTACTTGCAATGACCTGACTGCTTTTGTTGTACAGCGTGATGCTGTAAACCCTCTCGTCGGGTCCATAGCCTGCAGCAGGGCGCGTGGCACTGAGATTGCCATCAGCGGTCAATTCCAGTCGCCCGCCTGGACCTGCGTTGATGACCTGCCCATCGGGCAAGGTGGCGCTGGCACCGTCCCGGCTGAGGTAGATGGCTCCTGTTGTTGTGTGGTTTGTCGGTGGCGCGGAGTTCGGAGAAGCAGGGCTGGAGGGTGCTGCCGTCGTTACGGCCGAACCTGGCACCCAAACCATGCTCGTGCCCAAAGGAATGCCCACATCGAACGTGTAGGTGGTTTGTTCTTCCCAGCGGCCTGCTGGCGTGGGAGCACTCCCTGAGATTGAGGATGCGATCTGGTTGGGTTGGACCTTGTCTCCAAGCGCAATGTAATTTGAAATGCCAAATCCGTTTCCGTCGACGCCGTTCATTTCTCCGAAAGACTTAATGTAGTCATCGACGTGTTCGCGAGAGTTGTGTGCGCCCAGAAGCACGCCCGCGCCCGTGAGTGCTTTCCCGCGTATGGTTTCGCCGATGTAAAGATCCAGATCATTGCGAACGGCAAACTCGGCATTCTTTTCAGTCAGGCGGCGCAGCGCGTCGTCCTGTGCTCCGGGTTTGTTCAGGAAGTCGCTAGTGCTAGCAATTCCTTGCGTTTTGGCGTACTCCGTCCAGTTGCCTGCCTTATCCATATATCCAGCCTCGATCAGACCAGTGCTTTTACCTATTTGATAGCGTCCCAAATATTCCCCACTTTTAGATGTGGTCTGGTAGCTTTCTTCGACGCTCTTGCCTTTTGTTTCTATGCTCGCGAGCTGGGTTTTGTAGGACTCGAATTCGGTATCGTTTAGCCTTAATTGTGCGACTCGCTCAAGTTTGGTGAGGTCGTCGCGGTCTACTCTGCGGGGATCCCAGGTGAGTAAGCCATAGGGGTTGGCTTTGGGGTCTAGGAGTTGATAGCTGAAGTAATCCTTCAGTAAATCTGTGCCGGATACGGTTTGGCTAACGGGACCAGGCTGTCCTATCGTTCGCTCCACCATTTCAAAATGAAGATGTGGGCCTGTACTACGACCTGTTGAGCCTGACAGACCAAGAGTAGTATCTGAGTTGACCGCTTGATTTTTTATTACATATGGAAATTCATCCATATGCGCATACAACGAATACCCCGTCTTTCCCCTTGGCAGATTATGTTGCACGACTACGACGTTGCCATAGTCTTCTCGATAACCTGCATAAACAACTTTTCCCTCTGCCACAGGAGTAATTGACGTTCCTATCGCGACTGCAAGATCAACCCCGCGATGACTTCCAGAAATTGGTGATCCATCTGATGCTATTACGGGGCCACGCCCAACGCGCGCATTCCTGACGATTTGTGAAAAAACAGGATTTTCGCTACTCATCTCCTATGCTTCCTGTGGCGAGTTAGGTAATTAACTGTGGCCAATTTCAAAGCTACTTGAGGACTGGTAATCTCTGTCACATTCATTTTCGTGGCTCCCTTGGGAACAGCTCTTCGGGATAGGGTGCTAACCAATCTGTCGGATTGATATTGCGCGTCACGTCAGCCGCCTTCACATTAACGCTGATTAGTGAGTGGTGGACTTGACCCGCTTTCGTAGACACATTTCAGCTTCCAGTACGAAGCTGCTCGAATGCCAGCGGGCTCAGAAGGTCAAGATGACTGTGCCTGCGGACTCGATTGTAGAAACCCTCGATGTAATCGAACACGTCTGACCTGGCATCGTCCCGTGTTGGATAGATCTGAAGTTTGATTCTTTCCTTCTTCAAGCTACTGAAGAAAGACTCAGCCACCGCGTTATCCCAGCAGTTCCCCCTTCGGCTCATGCTGGGCAGCAGAGCGTTGTCCTTGCACCAGCGGTTGAAGTCATCGCTGGCAAACTGGCTGCCCTGATCCGAATGAATGATCACCTCGGCCTTGGGCCTTCTGCGCCACACCGCCATGGTCAAGGCGTCAAGCACCAGCTCAGTGGCCATCGTTGGCTTCATTGACCAGCCCACCACCGTACGCGAGTACAGATCAATCACCACCGCCAGGTAAAGCCACCCTTCATCGGTTCGGATGTAGGTGATGTCTGTTACCCAAGCCTGGTCAGGGTGTTCAAAGGTGAACTGGCGCTGCAACCGATTAGGTGCAGCCACTGCAGGCTTGCCTGCGCGGTAACGGGGCCGCTTGTAGCCACGCACTGAACGCAGCTTGGCCACTTGCATGAGCCGGGCGACACGCTTTTTGCCACACAGCACGCCAGCTTCGCGCAGGTCTCGATGGATGCGTGGGCTGCCGTAGATGCCGTGACTGTCTTCAAACGATTGCTGTATGGCTGTCGTCAAGGCTTCATCGGCTTGGGCTCGCAGCGACTTCGGTGCAGCCTTCCAGGCGTAATAACCGCTGCGCTGCACCCGCAGCACCCGGCACATGCTCTTGAGGCGAAACTGCCCATGGTGCTCGGCCATGAATGCGTACCTCACCCGGACACTTTGGCAAAGTACGCGGCGGCCTTTTTTAAGATGTCGCGCTCCTCGCTGGTGCGCTTGAGCTCGGCTTTGAGCCTGGCAATTTCACTCTTCAGTGACGCGGCCTCACCGCTGCCAGCACCTTGCTTCTCCTTGGCCTGCCTGACCCACAGGTACAGGCTTTTATCTGACACCCCCAGACGACTGGAAACTTCCACCACGCCGTGTCCACGCTCAATGACTTGCTTGACCGCTTCAGCTTTGAATTCGGCTGTATAGCTGACTCTCTTCATGACTCTTTCTCCTTTTCAATTTCGACCTTATCAGGTGTCTATTGAAGCGGGTCAAGTCCATGGTCTTCACAGTCAACTTTATTACCGCAAGTGACGGTCTTCGTATAGCCCCCAATAAAGACTCCAGTTATGCCCCAAGTGATTGGGATCCTAGGATATGCAACTACGTAATAACTTCCCGGTCGTACACCGCCAATCGTATAAATACTTTGATTTTTTCGAGAAGATACGCAATGAAAGATTGAGCGATTTTGGATGCTGAAAGCACAAATTCGCATGGGTGGAATTTCTTCTCCAGGAAACATAAGTCTTCCCGTAACTGCCCCAGGTTTATTTGTTTGCGATGGGACTGCGGATGGTTCCTTTTCGGCGGCATGTGTAAATGCGCAGCACCGCACAGCGCAGACTAAGATAAAGAGACTCTTGAATTTCATGCAGATTTCCTACACAAGTCAATCTTTGCTGCTCTTCGATTCTTATCGAATAACTTCGTGCGTAGAACTTCACTTCCCATGCTTGGCCCCATCAGGGTCATACTGAAACCCGATTGCCGACAACAGGTTAGGGACCAGGGCGTAGCTGTTGCCCTGTGGATCATTGGTGCTGGCCCGCTGGGTTTGCAGGCCGTGGGCCAAGCTGTCGCCAGATGCACAGTCTCCACTGTCTGATCGGTCTATCGCGTTGAGAATATCAAGTAGAGCGACGATCGAGCGCAACGGAGCGAGTTGCTTGGCGAACCTAATTAAAGGATTTAACAAGCTAATTGCTCTGAATTTAGCGTTGCTCCCGCGCCCACGTGCGTTCAACGTGGTGAGAGCCTCAAATCTGAAGATACAAAAGTTGCGTGGTCCTGCAGGGCACCCGGATTCCACCAGATATGTGTGGCTTAGCCACACGTTACTAATTTTTTTCGTCATCATTTTTTTGTACGTAACCGGCTGCTTGCGAAGTAGCCTTGGTTATTTATCCCTGAGCAGCGCGATAATGCCAGCGATCGCGTGCCCACACCATTCAGACCCCTGTCAGATCTAACAGGGGTCGTTGTCTTAAAACGACGTTTACTAGCATTTGATCTTGCAGATAGTGGCATCGCCCTTCAGCCAGGGCCATCCAGGTGCGATTTATTTAGCCCGAGCTGCGCATCGAGGTCGAACGCGACAAGGCGGCCGACCTTGGCGTCAG
>JAZKCB010000121.1:0-18322 GCA_040388335.1 Pseudomonadota bacterium
TCATTCGAGCCGCCGTAAATCGTGGTCTTGCGCATGTTGAAGTAAGTGGACGCCAGCGGCGCATTGCCCAGAGCGCCACCGGGGAAGTCGCCCTGCCAGCCGGCTTCCATCGCTTCTTCAATAAAGGGCAGGCTGTAGGGGCCGGCGGCCAGCATCATGAGCTCGCTGTAGCGCTGCTGGATCTCGCTGCCGCGGATCTTCAAAAGGCCGGCAATGTCGAGCGAGTTTTTGCCCGATTTTTCAGCCGACAGCACGCGCAGCACCAGCATTTCCAGCGCGACCACATCCACTTCAAGCTTGGCGATTTCGTCACGGAAGCGCATGTCGTCATACACGCCTTCGGTCTTGGCGATGCGCTTGAGGCGCTCCAGCTCGCGCTTGGCGCGGTTCACATCGGCGATGTTGGTGCGCTCGTGGCTGAGCAAATGCTTGGCGTAGGTCCAGCCCTTGTTTTCTTCACCGATCAGGTTTTCTGCCGGCACTTCAACGTTGTCGAAGAAGACTTCATTGACCTCGCTCTCGCCGTCGAGGAGCTTAATGGGGCGAACCGTCACGCCGGGCGACTTCATGTCCAGCACGATAAAGCTGATGCCGGTCTGCGGCTTGCCTTCGTTCGAGGTGCGGACCAGGTTGAACATCCAGTCGCCGTACTGGCCCAGCGTCGTCCAGGTCTTCTGGCCGTTGATGATGTATTTGTCGCCCTTGCGTTCTGCCCGTGTTTTGAGCGATGCCAGGTCAGAGCCGGAACCCGGCTCGCTGTAACCCTGGCTCCACCAGACTTCACCGCTGGCAATGCCGGGCAAAAAGCGCTTTTGCTGCTCGGGCGAGCCGAAGGCCATGATGACGGGCGCCACCATGACGGGGCCGAAGGGCACGACACGTGGGCCGCCGGCCAGTGCGCATTCTTCTTCAAACAGGTGTTTCTGAATCGCGTTCCAGCCCGGGCCGCCAAACTCCTTGGGCCAGCCGTGGCCCAGCCAGCCTTTTTTGCCGAGGATTTTGGCCCAGCGCTGCATGTCGTCACGCGACAGGCGCAGGGCGTTGTGCACCTTGTGTGCAATGTCGGCCGGCAGGTTGGCCTTGACCCAGGCGCGAATTTCTTCGCGAAAGGCCTGTTCTTCAGGGGTGAACGCTAAATCCATAACTGTCTCCGTGTGCTGTCTGTGCGGTGTCAATGGGGTCTGGGGAGGTTTTTAGCACGAATGTTCTTTTCCGCTTGTCAAGGCGGGGACAAATCAGTCGTCTGCCGTGCTGGCATCCGTCAGCGTGATGCCCAGCTGTTCGCTGATGGTGACCATGTGTTCGCGCAGCTGCGCGTTGTCGGCCTTCATGCGAGCGACCCTGTTTTCAAGCGCCGTCACGCGGGCCAGCAGGTCGGAGGTGTCTGATGCGGAGGGCGCCGCGGCCACCATGGCGGTGATGTCGGGCTCACCGCACAGAAGGTGCACCCAGCGCTGCTCGCGGGCGCCGGGGGCGCGCGGCAGCTTGAGCACCATGGCCTGGCCGCCGTCTTCGCCGCGTTGCTGTAACTCTTGCAAAACAGCTTCGACCGCTGCTGCATCGGCAAATTTGTACCAGCGTTCACCGCTGGTCCTCAGCTCGGCCGGCGTTTGCGGGCCGCGCAGCATCAGCAGGCCCATGACCACAGACTGCATCTCGCTGGTGGCGGTTGCGCGCTGGAAGTTGTGCTCAAAACGCGGTACGCGGCTGGAGCTGCCTTCAAACACCAGGCTTTGCTGCTTCAGGCTATCGATGGCGGCGCGCGCTTCATCGTCGCCCACCTCCATCAGCGGGTCGCGGCTGGTTTTCTGGTTGCAACCCGACACCAGGGCGTTCAGGCTGAGCGGGTAGCTGTCAGGCACGGTGCGGGCTTTTTCCATCAGCGTGCCGAGAACGCGGGCTTCGATGGGGGTGAGTATCTTCAAGGTCATAAACTAGAGTGCGTTACAGAATTTATCGCACCAGCCATTGCAGAAGTCGTCGCGCAAGTTATTCCCTGTATGAAAAAAAAGAACATTGTGATTCTGATCTCGGGCAACGGCTCCAACATGGTGGCCATCCTGGAGGCGGCGCAGAAGGAAAACTGGCTCGAAAAGTTTGATGCCAGCGTCGCCTGCGTCATCAGCAACAGGGCCGATGCAGAAGGCCTCGTTTCCGCCCGGGGCCTCGGCATTTCAACACAGGTGCTGGACCACAAGGCCTTTGCCTCGCGTGAAGCCTTTGACGCCGCGTTACAGCAGTTGATCGACAGCTTCAACCCGGCCCTCGTCGTGCTCGCGGGCTTCATGCGCATCCTCACGCCGGGTTTTGTGGCGCACTACGCGGGGCGCCTCGTCAACATTCATCCTTCCCTTTTACCCGCCTTCACCGGGCTCAATACGCATCAGCGTGCCATCGATGCAGGCTGCAAGCTTGCCGGCGCCACCGTGCACCTGGTGACGGCTGACCTGGACCACGGCCCCATCCTCGCGCAGGCGGTGGTGCCTGTGCTGGCAGGCGACGATGCCGCCACGCTGGCGGCGCGCGTGCTCACACAGGAGCACCGGGTGTTTCCGGCGGCGATACGTCAGCTGCTGGCTGCAAGCTGATTGCTATTTATTTGGTAGCTGCTTACGCCCGTATTTAAAGGGCCGTAGCCGTTTTAATGCCTGAAAATGGCCATTTTTTGACTGTTTCTCAGTGTTCTGAGCTCGTTCGCGCTGCTCGAACAGGCGCCGGGGGTTAATTTTTAACGTATACGTTAAAAATTTGCCGTATACGTTAAAAGCGAGCAAAACCATTTTTCACGAAGCTTGTAAACCGCAGACGGGACGGATGTCGCCACATTGCGCGCGGCCCGCGTTCGCAGACGCCCCGGTTTTGGATTCAATCCTGCCAAAGCCCTCGCGTGACGCAAGGCCAAAAACCGCTTTCGCATCCATTGCCGCATCGGCCCCCGTATTCAGTCCAGCCGCTTGAATCAATTTTGATTTCGGCTTTCTGTTTAACTTCAATTCCAAGGACTTCACATGCAGACAAAACACAAGATCGCTTCCATCGGTATGGCCATCGCCATGGGCCTGAGCGCAGCATCCGCGTTCGCGCAGGTCACCGTCGGTGGCGCACCCATGTATGCCAGCAAGGACATCATCGACAACGCGGTCAACTCCAAGGACCACACCACGCTGGTCGCCGCCGTCAAGGCCGCAGGCCTGGTTGACACGCTTAAGGGCCCCGGCCCGTTCACCGTGTTTGCACCGACCAACGCCGCTTTTGCCGCACTGCCAGCTGGCACGGTTGACACCCTGCTCAAGCCAGAAAACAAGGGCATGCTGACCGGCATCCTGACCTACCACGTGGTGCCAGGCAAGATGGACGCAGCCGCGCTGACCAAAGCCATCGCAGCTGGCGGCGGCAAGGCCATGCTGAAGACCGCCGCTGGCGGCACGCTGACGGCAACGTCCGCCGGCGGCAAGGTCATGGTCACCGATGAAAAGGGCGGCGCTGCCACCGTGACCATTGCCGACGTGTACCAGTCCAACGGCGTGATCCACGTGGTTGACAAGGTTCTGCTGCCTAAATAATTTCTGCCCGCCTCGTTGATCGGGGCAAGCTGAAATGAAAAAAGCCCCCGCCTGGTTTGCCGCGCGGGGGCTTTTGTTTTGGTTGTCCTACCGGGCTCGACTCGGTACCCATGACTTTCGCGTAATGCCGGTACATGGATTGCGGATCAAGTCCGCAATCACAGCGCCGATCCATCAGCCCAACTGGTGCAAGGCCGCGTTCACGATGCTCGCTGCATCCACACCAAAAAAGCTGCGCAACGCGGCGCGTGTGTCGCTGCGGCCGAAACCGTCGGTGCCCAGCGTCATGTAGCTGCGGCCTTCGGGCAAAAAGGCGCGAATGCTTTCGGGCACGGCGCGCACATAGTCGGTTGCGGCAATCACGGGGCCTGTGCTGGCTTCAAGCTGCTGCGCGACAAAAGTCTTTGTCGTTGCCCCGCCATCCAGTGCCGCCTGCTGGCAAGCCGCGCCGTCGCGTGCCAGCTCGCTCCAGCTGGTCACGCTGTAGACCGTGGCGCTCACGCCTTGTTCGGCCAGTTGTTGCGCGGCCTTGATGACTTCGGTCAGGATGGCGCCGGAGCCCATCAGCGTGACTTCTTTCGTTCCGCTCTTTGCTGCGAAACGCTTGAACTGATAGCAGCCGCGAATGATGTCGGCCTCGCTACCTGCGACAAGGTCGGGCTGGGCATAGTTCTCGTTCATCAGCGTGACGTAATAAAACACGTCCTTCTGCTCGACCATCATCTCCTGCATGCCCTTGTCGAGGATGATGGACAGCTCGCAGGCGAAGCCGGGGTCGTAGGCCTTGCAGTTCGGGATGGTCGCTGCAATCAGGTGGCTGGTGCCGTCCTGGTGCTGCAGGCCTTCACCGCCCAGCGTGGTTCGGCCTGACGTGGCGCCGAGCAAAAAGCCGCGGGCGCGCTGGTCGGCAGCGGCCCAGATCTGGTCGCCCACACGCTGGAAGCCGAACATCGAGTAATAGATGTAGAAAGGCAACATCGCCAGGCCGTGCACGCTATAGCTGGTGGCGGCGGCCGTCCAGCTGGCGAGTGCGCCCGCCTCGCTGATGCCTTCTTCAAGAATCTGGCCATCCAGCGCCTCGCGGTAACTCAGCACCGAGCCAATGTCTTCAGGCGCATAACGCTGCCCCACGCTGGAGTAGATGCCGACCTGCTTGAACAGGTTGGCCATGCCAAAGGTGCGCGCCTCGTCTGCCACGATGGGCACGATCTTCGGCCCCAGCGCCGCATCCTTCAGCAGCGCGCCGAGTATGCGCACAAACGCCATCGTCGTGCTCATCTCCTTGCCGTCTGCCTTGAGTGCAAAGCTGGCGTAGGCGGGCAGGGCGGGGATGGCGACGGTGTCTGCAGTGGTCTCCCGCTTGGGCAGATAACCGCCGAGCGCCGTGCGTTTGGCATGCATGTACTGCATCTCGGCGCTGTCGGCGGCCGGTTTGTAGAAGGTCAGGCTTTTGGCCTGCTCGTCGCTGAGCGGCAGGTTGAAGCGGTTGCGAAATTCCAGCAAATCAGTCTCGTCGAATTTCTTCTGCGAGTGCGTCGTCATCTTGCCCTGGCCGGCGCTGCCCATACCGTAACCCTTCTTGGTGTGCGCAAGAATCACCGTGGGCTGGCCCTTGTGATTGGCAGCTGCGGCGTAGGCGGCGTGAATTTTCACCAGGTCATGGCCGCCGCGCTTGAGGCGGTCAATCTGCTCGTCGGTCATGCCTTGGGCCAGGCGCGCCAGCTCGTCGTTCTGGCCGAAGAAGTTGTCGCGGTTAAAGCGCCCGTCCTTGGCGGCAAAGGTTTGCATCTGGCCGTCGACCGTGTGCGCGAAGGCGCTGGCAAGGGCACCTGTGAGGTCGCGTGCAAACAGCCCGTCCCAGTCGCTGCCCCAGACCAGCTTGATTACGTTCCAGCCTGCACCTGCGAAAAGTTTTTCAAGCTCGTCGATGATGCGGCCGTTGCCGCGTACCGGGCCGTCGAGGCGCTGCAGGTTGCAGTTGACCACCCAGACCATGTTGTCCAGGCCTTCGCGTGCGGCCAGCGTCAGCGCGCTCATGGATTCGGGTTCATCCATCTCGCCATCACCGAACACGCCCCAGACCTTGCGGCCGGTGCAGTCGAGCAGGCGGCGGTGTGTGAGGTAGCGCATGAAGCGTGCGTGGTAGATCGAGCTGATGGGGCCGATGCCCATCGACCCCGTGGGGAACTGCCAGAAGTCAGGCATCAAATACGGGTGCGGGTAGCTGCACAGGCCCTGCGCATCGCCCGAGGTCAGCTCCTGCCGGTAAAAACCCAGGTCTTTCTCATTGAGCCGGCCTTCGAGGTAGGCGCGCGCATACACGCCGGGTGCGCTGTGCGGCTGGAAGAACACCAGGTCCCCGCGGTGCTGGCCTTCAGCCGTGCCTTCGCGCGCATGAAAGAAGTGGTTGAAGCCGGTCTCAAACAAATCGGCTGCGCTGGCATAGCTGGCGATGTGGCCGCCCAATTCTGCCGAGCCGCCAGTTTCTGCCTGGTTGGCCTTCACCACCATGGCCAGCGCGTTCCAGCGCATCAGGGAGGCGAGGCGCTCTTCCATCGCCAGGTCACCGGGGAAGACTGGCTGCTCGTTCACATGGATGCTGTTGACATAGGGCGTCGATAAATCAGGTTGCCAGCCGGTGCGCTGCGACCGTGCCACGCGGCTGAGTTCATCCAGCATCTGGCGTGCGCGTGCCGGGCCTTGTGTGGCGACCAGCGCCTGAAAGGCTTCGCGCCATTCGGCGGTTTCCTGCGGATCAGGGTCAATGTTGTTCATCGCGGCCGCGGCCTGCAAAAGATGGAGTGGGGTGGTGTCATTCATGGCATTTTTGACTTTACGCAGTTTGCTGCGAAAGGTGCTGCTTCAATAAGGGCGTAAAACCTCTATTTGAGGCATAAAATGCCGTATTTTTGAGATTTATAAGCCAAATGCAGCTCGATAGCCTTGATTTGAAGATTCTTGATGAACTGCAGCGTGACGGTTCGCTCTCCAACGTCGAGCTGGCGCGGCGCGTGCATTTGAGCCCGTCGCCTTGCCTGGCACGCGTGAAGGCGCTGGAGGCCGCAAAGGTGATCGACCGCTATGTGGCGATTGCCAATGCCGCCGCGCTGGGGCTTGGTTTGAGTGTGTTCATCTCGATCAGCCTGCGCTCGCAAAGCAAGGAATCCCTGGGCGAGTTCGAGAGGCGCATTGCCGAGCATGACGAGGTCATGGAGTGCTATTTGATGACGGGCGACAGTGACTATTTGATTCGTGTCGCCATCGCCGATATTGCTGCGCTGGAGAAATTCATCCTCGAGCAGCTGACACCCATCCCGGGCATTGAAAAAATCCGATCAAGCTTTGCGCTCAAGCAGGTGCGCTACAAAACTGCGCTGCCATTGCCCCGCAGCTTGTAGCCCACGCGCCTTATTCACATTACATCTTGGACTGGAAGACCAGCCCGGCGTGCTCGCGCAGTGCATGGAACTTGATCTTGGGCCATTGCTGCTCGACGGCCCGCAATGTCGCGCTGTGGTCCACCAGCAGGGTAGGGGCATTGACCGCATCGAGTGCGACACGGTGCGCATTGGCGTCCATGAATTTTTTCAGCTCATTCGGGTCTTCAGATGTCACCCAGCGCGCCAGGTTGAAGCTGCTGCCCATGATGCGTGCCTTGACGCCGTATTCATGCTCCAGCCGGTGCGCGACCACTTCAAACTGCAACTGGCCCACAGCTCCGAGCAACAGCACGGAGCCGGCAATCGGCCTGAAGACCTGGATCGCGCCTTCTTCGCCCAACTGCGTCAGGCCTGCACGCAATTGTTTGCTGCGCAGCGGGTCGGCCACTTCAACCGAACGGAACATTTCAGGCGCAAAGAACGGCAGGCCTGTGAACTGCAGCGCTTCGCCTTCGGTCAGCGTATCGCCCAACTGCAGCACGCCGTGGTTGGGAATGCCGATGATGTCGCCGGCAAACGCGGTGTCGAGCAATTCGCGGCGCTGGCTCATGAAGCTCACCACGGTATTGGGCCGCAGCTCTTTGCCGCTGCGCACGACCTTGAGCCGCATGCCGCGGGTGAACTCGCCGCTGGCGACGCGCAAGAATGCAATGCGGTCCCGGTGGGCCGGGTCCATGTTCGCCTGGATCTTGAACACCACGCCAGAGAATTTTTTCTCTTCCGGATGCACCACACGCTGGATGGCTTCACGGTCGGCCGGAGCGGGTGCGAGGTCGACCAGCGCGTCCAGCACTTCCTGCACGCCGAAGTTGTTGATGGCCGAACCGAAGAACATCGGTGTCTGCCTGCCTGCGAGGAATTCATCGCGGTTGAATTCGGGTGTGGCACCGGCAACCAGCTCAATCTCCCCCTGTGCCTGTGTGTATTCGGCCCCGAAGCGTTTGATGGCTTCTTCGTTGTTCAGGCCGCCAAGGATTTCATCATCGCCGCCGGCCTTTTCTTCGCCGGGGCTGAAGACACGCATGCGGTCTTCGCGGCGGTCATAGACACCGTGAAAAAGTTTGCCCATGCCGACCGGCCAGGTGAAGGGGATGACGGTCATGCCGAGTTCGCGCTCGATCTCGTCCATCACGCTCATTGGGTCCTGCACCTCGCGGTCCATCTTGTTGACAAAAGTCAGGATGGGCGTGTTGCGTGCGCGGCAGACCTGCAGCAGGCGGCGCGTTTGCGGCTCGACGCCGTTGGCCGCGTCAATCACCATCAGCGCGGCATCCACGGCGGTCAGCACGCGGTAGGTGTCTTCCGAGAAGTCCTGGTGGCCGGGGGTGTCCAGCAGGTTGATCACGCAGTCGCGGTATTCCATCTGCATGACCGAGGAGGCCACCGAGATGCCGCGCTGCTTTTCGATCTCCATCCAGTCCGAGGTGGCATGGCGCGCGGCCTTGCGCGCCTTGACGCTGCCGGCGATCTGGATCGCGCCCGAGAACAGCAGCAGCTTTTCCGTCAGCGTGGTCTTGCCGGCGTCAGGGTGGGAGATGATGGCAAACGTGCGGCGGCGCTTGACCTGTTTTTCGATTTCGGTGGATTCGGACATAACCCACGATTATCGGTGAGGCAGCTTATTGAACAGGAGTCGCGTCATCAACCTTGGTAAACCGGGGCTGCTTGACGCCGTCAATCACCACTTCTTCATTGAACATCGCCGCCGGGCGTACCCACAGGCCGTGCTCCCCGTAAAGCGCGCGGTAAAGCGTCATGGGCTCCAGGCTTTCGCTGTGGCGTACCGTGCCGACCACGTCGTAGAGCATGCCCTTGTAGTGGCGGTAGCGGCCCGTCGGCGTTTCGATCAGCGGCGGAAAATTTTCAGGGGTGATTTCGGACATGGCGACAAAGGAGAAAGGGTGGGGACAGGAAGCAGGACAGCGGTGGGACAATAGGGGGCTATGCATCCTAAAGCCTTACTCGACAGTTGTTCCGAGCTTCTCAAGCAGGTTCTCCGATTTGACCACCCCGCCGACATGGTGCTCTCGCGCTATTTCCGCGAATTTCGCCTTGGCCCGCGTGAGCGGGCGACGGTTGCCGAAACCATTTACGGCGTGCTGCGCAAGAAAAATCTCTACACCTACCTCGCCCAGCACGGCAGTGGCCCGCCCGAGCGGCGGCTGGCGATTCTGGGCTTTGCGGCCGAGCGCGACTTTTTGCTGGCTGCGCTGACCGACCAGGAAATCGACTGGCTGAAGCGTTGCGACCAGGTCAAACCGGCAGACCTCATGGAGCTGCATCGCCACAACCTTCCGGCATGGCTGGTCGAGCCGCTCAAGGAGCAACTGGGCGACGACTTCTGGCCGCTGGTGGAAAGCCTCAATGCCCCCGCCGGGCTGGACCTGCGGGTCAACACCCTCAAGGACAAACGTGCTGATATCCAGAAGGAGTTGAGCAAGTTTTCACTGAAGACAGTGGCCACGCCTTATTCGCCTTGGGGCCTTCGACTGGCCGACAAGTCACAACTGGGCAAGCTTGATGCATTCACCCGCGGTGCGATTGAAGTGCAGGATGAAGGCTCTCAACTGCTGGCGTTGCTGGTTGATGCCAAGCGCGGCGAGATGGTGGTGGATTTCTGTGCCGGCGCAGGCGGCAAGACGCTGGCGCTGGGTGCCATGATGCGCAGCACCGGGCGGCTGTATGCCTTCGATACATCTGCTCACCGGCTGGACGCACTCAAACCCCGTCTGGCGCGCAGCGGTTTGTCGAACGTGCATCCGGTGGCGATTGCCCATGAGCGCGATGACCGCATCAAACGCCTGGCTGGCAAGATTGACCGGGTTCTGGTCGACGCGCCCTGCTCGGGCCTGGGAACGCTCAGGCGCAACCCTGATCTGAAATGGCGGCAAAACCCCAAGGCGATTGAAGAACTGGTCGCTAAGCAGACGGCTATTTTGCAAAGCGCTGCGCGCTTGCTGAAGCCGGGCGGCCGGCTGATGTATGCGACCTGCAGCGTGTTGCGACAGGAAAATGAGGCCATTGCCGAGGCCTTCGGTGCTGCAAATAAAGAATTTACTGCCCTTGAAACAGGTTCGTTATTGACGCACCTTGGGGTGGAGCATGCTGAAACGCTTGTGAGCGGGCCGTATCTGCGCTTATGGCCGCATCTGCACCACACCGATGGGTTTTTTGCGGCAGTGTGGCAAAAAACATGATCAGTGCGTAATAAACCGGAAAAAGTAACGAAAAGTGTTGATTTGACGGGTTTTCTGGAACTTCATCGGGCTATTGTGGTCTGACGAAAGCTTTGATTTCAGAGGGGTTCCGCTTAGAATGGGGGATTGCCGGATCGCCCGAACGGTGGCCATTTTTGGCTCCATTTTCCGGACTGCTTAAAGGACATACATGTTTGTTTTTGACGCCGCCATCGATTGGCTGGCCCATGGACTGTTGGCTGCCAGCTGGTGGCAAATCGTGCTGTACACGTTGGTGACCACCCACATCACCATTGCCAGCGTGACCATTTATTTGCACCGTCACCAGGCGCACCGCGCCATGGACCTGCACGCCATCCCCTCGCACTTCTTCCGTTTCTGGCTCTGGCTGGGTACGGGTCAGGTGACCAAAGAGTGGGTGTCGATTCACCGCAAGCATCACGCCAAATGCGAAACCATCGAAGACCCGCACAGTCCGCAGGCCCACGGTATCAAAAAGGTGTTCTGGGAAGGTGCGGAGCTCTACCGCGCCGAAAGCAAAAACAAGGAAACCATGACCAAGTATGGCCATGGCACCCCGAACGACTGGATCGAGCGCAACCTCTACACCCGCTACAGCTGGCAGGGCGTTGGTCTGATGATGATCATCGACCTGGCACTGTTTGGCGTCGCCGGCCTGGCTGTCTGGGCTGTGCAGATGGCGTGGATTCCCGTGACCGCAGCCGGCATCATCAACGGCATTGGCCACTACTGGGGTTATCGCAACTTTGAAGCGCCTGACGCCAGTACGAACATCTCACCCTGGGGCATCATGATTGGCGGTGAAGAGCTTCACAACAATCACCATACCTATCCGACGTCTGCCAAATTTTCCGTCAAGCCGTATGAATTCGACATCGGCTGGATCTACATCCGCGCACTTGAGCGTGTTGGCCTGGCCAGCGTCAAGAAGGTGCCGCCCAAGCTGCAACTGGGTTCCATCCAGCCTGTGGCCGACGAGAAAACGCTTGAGGCCCTGATCGCCCACCGCTATGAAGTGATGGCTGGTTTTGCGCGTGAACTGCGTCGCGCAGGCCGTGCCGAAGTCGAATTGCTCAAGGCTAAAAAAGCGGATATCTCTGTCTTGCGCGCGGCCAACCGCTGGTTGCACCGTGACGACGACAAGGTGCCTGCTACGGCCAAAACGCATGTTGCTCAAGCCCGTGCTGAGCACCCTGTGCTGGACAAGATGGTCGTCATGCGCGAAGAGTTGCGCCAGATGTGGCTCACCACCAATGCGTCACGCGAGCAATTGGCTGCTGACCTGCAGGCATGGTGTCATCGTGCAGAAGAAAGCGGCATTGCCGCCCTGCGTGACTTTTCGATGAAGCTGCGCGCTGCCCGCGCCTGATTCGCGTTTCCGGCCCGAGCCGGCAAAGTCAAACCGCCTGCGGCAACGCCGGGCGGTTTTTTTGTGTCTTTTGCTTCATGAAGTTGGGGTCCCAGTCATTCAGAGAGCCTGGATCTGACTGGCGCTTGAAGTATCCCGGGGTCAGGTCGCCGAACGGCTGAGGTACGCCCTTTACGGTACTCTTGCCGCGCTCTTCGAGTCTTGATCTCCGGTGCATCCTGTCTCGCAGGAAACGAAGAAAAGAAGAAGTGAATAAATGGCAGGCATAAAAAAACCGCCGTGAAAACAGCGGTTTTTTTGTTGCAGCAAAAGCTGCAGAGAAACAAGCCAGATTACTTGAGCTTGATTTCCTTGTATTCCACGTGCTTGCGTGCTTTTGGATCAAATTTCATGATCAGCATTTTGTCGGGCGTGGTTTTCTTGTTCTTGGTGGTCGTGTAGAAGTGACCGGTGCCGGCAGTTGATTCCAGCTTGATTTTTTCGCGTGCGCCTTTAGCCATGTCGGTTCTCCTTAGACTTCACCGCGGGCACGAAGGTCCACGAGGACAGCATCGATGCCTTTTTTGTCGATCAAACGCAGACCGGCGCTGGTGATGCGCAGGCGCACCCAACGGTTTTCGGTCTCGACCCAGAAACGGCGGTATTGCAGGTTAGGCATAAACCGGCGTTTCGTTTTGTTGTTGGCGTGGGAAACATTGTTTCCTACCATCGGGCCTTTGCCCGTTACCTGACAGACGCGTGCCATGAGCACTCTCCGTAAAAATTAGAAATCGGATGCGAAATCCCAAAGCGCGATACGTTTGGAAATTCAGCTTAGCCAACGATTATAGCCTGAAAACCCGGTTTGTCCAAATCCTGGTGGTCAAGGTCTGGCACGCACCGGAAAATCGCGAAATCCGTGGCTTTTCAGTCGTTCTGCTCCAGGAAGCGCTGCGCATCCAGCGCCGCCATACAACCCGTACCAGCGCTGGTGATGGCCTGTCGGTAAATATGGTCCTGGACATCGCCGGCTGCAAAAATGCCCGGCACACTGGTCATGGTGGCAAAACCCTGCAGCCCGGTTTTGGTAATGATGTAACCGTCTTTCATCTCAAGCTGGTCAATGAAGATCTCGGTGTTGGGCCGATGGCCGATGGCGATAAAGCAGCCTTTGAGGTCAATGTCCTGCTTCGACTCATTCAACGTGCTTTTTAGGCGCACGCCGGTAACTCCGCCCTGGTCGCCCAGAACTTCTTCCAGTGTGTTGTGCACCTTCAGCACAATTTTCCCGGCGGCCACCTTCTCATTAAGTTTGTCGACGAGGATGGCCTCTGCCTTGAACTTGTCGCGGCGATGCACGAGGTAGACCTTGCTGGCGATATTCGACAGGTAGAGGGCTTCCTCCACAGCGGTATTTCCGCCGCCCACCACGCAGACGTCCTGTTCACGGTAGAAAAAGCCGTCGCAGGTCGCGCAGCCCGAGACGCCTCGGCCCATAAAAGCCGTTTCAGAATCAAGCCCCAGGTATTGGGCGGAGGCACCCGTCGCGATGATCAGCGTGTCGCAGGTGTAGGTGTCGCTGTCGCCGGTCAGCGTGAAAGGCCGCTTGCTGAAGTCGACCTTGTTGATGTGGTCAAAGATGATTTCGGTCTTGAAGCGCTCCGCGTGCTCCAGAAAACGCTGCATCAGGTCCGGGCCCTGCACGCCATGTACATCCGCGGGCCAGTTGTCCACCTCGGTGGTGGTCATGAGCTGGCCGCCCTGGGCAATACCGGTGATCAATACCGGGTTGAGGTTGGCGCGTGCGGCATAGACGGCAGCGGTGTAACCGGCCGGGCCGGAACCGAGGATCAGGACTTTAGAATGTTTCATTGTGAAAAGTGATTTTGCGATAAGGGTAACTAAGTTAAAGTCGCCTTATTGGGGAAGCTGATTCCAGCGTGCAATCCTGGCATTAAAAATGCAATTGTATGAAGACGCTTTAGTCCTGTCGTTGGTGAGGTCGGAGGAAAGTCAAATATGTCTACTATGGTGTCCAACCTGGAATTGATTCGGCGGGTGCCCCTGTTCTCCATGCTGACTGCCGCCCAAGCCGAGTCGGTTTCCGGGGCGGTGGTCAAATCCCGCTTCAAGCGGGGCGAGGCCATCGTCGAACAGGGCAAAAAATCCAACGCGCTGTCCATTATTTTGACCGGCCGGGCCCGCGTCATCACCACCGACGCACGTGGCCGTGAAGTGATTCTGGCCACCATGCAGCCCGGCGACTATGTCGGTGAGATGAGCCTGATCGACAACGAACCCCACTCGGCCACCGTACGCGCAGAAGTCCAGACGGATGTGTTGGTGCTGGGCCGCCAGGAGTTCGCCCGCTGCCTGCCTGAAAATTCTTCCATGGCCTACGCGGTGATGAAGGGTCTGGTGCAGCGCCTGCGGCATGCGGACCGCAAGATTGAATCGCTGGCGCTGATGGATGTCTATGGCCGGGTCGCCCGGGCCCTGCTTGAATTTGCGGTGGCCGATGCCGACGGTAATGCCATCATTCGCGACAAGGTGTCGCGCCAGGACCTGGCAAAAATGGTTGGTGCTTCGCGCGAGATGGTCAGCCGCGTCATGAAAGACCTTGAGGAGCGCGGGTTTATCGAAACCCGCAGCGACGGCTCCATGCTGGTCAAGGAACGCCTGAATTCCCTCGGCTAGCCTGCCGGCCAGTTGCCCTGGGCGCGGCGTTGGCCCGACTGCCGTTTTCGGACCTTTTACCCGACTGCGGTAAGCTGTAAAACGTACATGACTTATTCCCTCGATACCCTGAATTCAAGAAACACCCAGGCGCCGGCCGCGCCTGCGGGCGTGAAACGATTTGCCCACGAAGTCGGCCTGATTCTTGGGCTTCTTGGCCTGGTTTTCTGGCTGGCGTCCCTGCTGAGTTATTCGCCGCAGGATGCCGCATGGTCCACATCGGGCAGCGCGCAGGCCATCGGGGCACTGCCTGCGGTTGCCCAGAACTGGGGTGGGCGCCTGGGTGCGTGGCTGGCTGACGCGAGTTACTTTTTGCTCGGCTTTTCGGTCTGGTGGATGCTGGCTGTCGGCGCGCGCGTCTGGCTTGCCTCGTTGGCGCGGTGGTTGCGCGGTGAGTCGCGCACCGAAACTGCCGGCCTCCATCCCGGCCGGCTCAAGTTCTGGTTTTGCCTGATTTTGTTGCTCGCAGCCAGCGCTGGTCTTGAATGGTCACGCCTGTACAGGTTTGAAGGGCGGCTTCCGGACCATGCGGGCGGTGCCCTGGGCTATCTCGTGGGCAGTGCGGGCATGAAGTGGATGGGCTTTGCCGGGTCCGGGCTGGTGTTGATTGCGCTGGGTGTGATTGCGGTGTCCGTCGTGTTCAGTTTTTCGTGGGCCCATGCGGCACAGGGCATCGGCGAGTGGATATACAACCTCATCGACTCGCGCCGTGAAAAGCGCGAAATCGCAGAAGACCTGGCGCTCGGAAAACTCGCGGCACGCGAGCGTCAGGAAACACTTGTCGATGAACGCATAGAGATTGAAGAGCATCACCCCATACCGGTGTTGATTGAACCTACGCTGGTCGATATTCCCAAAAGTGAACGCGTGGCCAAGGAGCGCCAGAAGCCGCTGTTCAGCGAGATGCCCGACTCCAAGCTCCCACAGGTCGACCTGCTCGACGGTGCCGTGGGCCGCCAGGAAAGCGTTGCGCCCGAGACGCTGGAGATGACCTCCCGCCTCATCGAGAAAAAGCTCAAGGATTTCGGTGTTGAAGTGCGCGTTGTTGCGGCGGCGCCTGGCCCGGTCATCACACGTTACGAGATTGAGCCCGCCACCGGCGTCAAGGGCTCGCAGGTCGTCAACCTCGCCAAGGACCTGGCCCGTGCATTGAGCCTGGTGTCAATTCGTGTGATCGAAACCATCCCCGGCAAGAACTTCATGGCGCTGGAGTTGCCCAACGCCAAACGCCAGTCGATCAAGCTCAGCGAAATCCTCGGCTCGCAGGTATACAACGAAGCGAAATCCCTGCTCACGATTGGCCTGGGCAAGGACATCGGCGGCAACGCCGTCGTGGCCGATCTTGCCAAGATGCCGCACTGCCTGGTCGCAGGCACGACCGGTTCGGGTAAATCGGTTGGCATCAACGCCATGATTTTGAGCCTGCTCTACAAGGCGGACGCACGCGATGTGCGGCTGCTGCTGATAGATCCCAAGATGCTGGAGATGAGCGTTTACGAAGGCATCCCGCACCTGCTTGCGCCTGTGGTCACCGACATGCGGCAGGCCGCGCACGGCCTGAACTGGTGTGTGGCCGAGATGGAAAAACGCTACAAGCTCATGAGCAAGCTTGGCGTGCGAAACCTGGCCGGTTACAACGCCAAGATTGACGAAGCCAAGGAGCGCGGCGAATTCCTCTACAACCCGTTCAGCCTCACGCCCGACCAGCCCGAGCCCCTGGAGCGCCTGCCTTACATCGTGGTGGTGATTGACGAACTGGCCGACCTGATGATGGTGGTTGGCAAGAAGATCGAGGAGCTGATTGCACGCCTCGCGCAAAAAGCCCGCGCCGCCGGTATTCACCTGGTGCTGGCCACGCAGCGACCCAGCGTCGATGTGATCACCGGCCTCATCAAGGCCAATATTCCTACCCGCCTGTCCTTCCAGGTGTCCAGCAAGATCGACAGCCGCACCATTCTTGACCAGATGGGCGCAGAGGCCTTGTTGGGAATGGGTGACATGCTTTACATGCCGAGTGGTACAGGCTTTCCAATTCGGGTGCATGGTGCGTTTGTGAGTGACGACGAAGTTCATCGCGTGGTGGCCTACCTCAAGTCCCAGGGCGAACCCAACTACATCGACGGCGTGCTGGAAGGCGGAACCGTGGATGGGGAGGGCGGCGACCTGGGGGGCGATCTCGGCGAGGCCGGCGGCGACAAGGACCCGATGTATGACCAGGCCGTCGAGGTGGTGCTGAAGAACCGCAAGGCCTCCATCTCGCTGGTACAGCGCCACCTGAAAATTGGTTACAACCGTTCTGCCCGCATGCTTGAAGAAATGGAAAAAGCAGGCCTCATCAGTGCGATGTCGGGCAGCGGCCAGCGTGAAATTCTGGTGCCCGCACGAGCTGAATGACGACATGCCAATCGAGCGCCTCGCCCCAAACTACCCTGCATGATTACCAAAGCCATCTCCTCATCTTTCCGTACGTTTGCAGTCGCTTCCTTTGCAGTCGCTTCTGTAGCTGCTTCGGTAGCCGCTTTTGCGCAGGCGCCAGCTTCAGGCCTCGAAAGCCTTGAGAGCTTCGTCAAAAATACAAAAAGCGGGCGCGCTGCATTCACCCAGGTGGTGACCAGCCCCGCCAGGGATGGCGCAGCGCCCAAAACCAAAACCTCCAGTGGCACCTTTGAATTTCTGCGCCCCAACCGCTTCAAGTTTGTCTACACCAAGCCGTTTGAACAAAGCATCGTGTCCGACGGCCAGACGCTGTGGCTGCATGATCTTGATTTGAACCAGGTGACCTCACGCAAGCTGGCCCAGGCCCTGAACGGCACGCCTGCAGCCGTGATCGCCACGGCCTCAGACCTCAAAGGCCTCCAGGCTGATTTCAATTTGAAGGCGCTGCCTGAAAAGGCCGGGCTGCAGTGGGTCGAAGCCACACCCAAGGGCAAGGACGGCCAGTTGCAGAGCATCACCGTGGGACTCAAGCCCACAGACAAGGGCAGTGAACTGGCAGCGCTTGAAATTCTCGACAGCTTCGGCCAGAAGTCGGTGATGACCTTCAACCAGTTTGAAGTCAACCCGGCGCTCGCAGCCACCGGCTTCCAGTTCAAGCCACCTGCCGGTTCGGCTGTGATTCGCCAGTAACGCGCGCGCTCGCCAGCCTCTTTGCGCGGGTTAAGCTTGGGTCAATGACGGCAACACGACCTACCAGCCCCAAAAAAAATACGCCCGCGATTCCGCTGGCTGAACGGCTTCGCCCGCAAACACTGGGCGAGGTCATCGGCCAGCAACACCTGCTGGGCGAGGGCATGCCGCTGCGCATTGCGTTTGAATCAGGCCAGCCGCACAGCTGCATTTTGTGGGGCCCGCCCGGCGTAGGCAAGACGACGATTGCGCGTCTCATGGCCAGCAGCTTTGATGCGCACTTCATCACCATCTCGGCGGTGCTGGGCGGTGTGAAGGAAATCCGCGAAGCTGTCGAGCAGGCCACCATCTGGCGCGGCCAGAGTGGTGACCTAGCTGATGCGGCTGGCAAACCCACCATCGTGTTTGTCGATGAGGTGCACCGCTTCAACAAAAGCCAGCAGGATGCTTTTTTGCCGCATGTTGAAAGCGGCCTTTTCACATTCATCGGTGCAACTACAGAGAATCCGTCTTTCGAAGTGAACTCGGCATTGCTGTCGCGCGCCGCTGTGTATGTGCTGCAACCCCTGTCTGAAGACGACCTTCGCAAGATTGTTGCCGTGGCGCTGGAACGGAAGGCGCTGCAAGGCATTGAGAGCATGGAGGCCGCAGCGGTGGACAGGCTGGTAGCCTACGCCGATGGCGATGCGCGCAGGCTGCTCAATACGCTCGAATCGCTGGCGGTTGCGGCGGGCAACGAGAAATCCGGCCCCGTCACCGAAGTCACCGACGTCTGGCTGATGAAGGTGCTCGGCGAGCGCATGCGCCGTTATGACAAGGGCGGTGAGCAGTTCTACGACACCATCTCTGCGCTGCACAAATCCGTGCGCGGCTCTGACCCCGACGCCGCAC
>JAZKCB010000122.1:0-2952 GCA_040388335.1 Pseudomonadota bacterium
CTGATCAAGACCCTGCACCAGCGGCCGCGCTCGCGCCTGGTACCGCTCCCCGACACCGCAGCGCGTTTCGCGGCCGAGTTGCTGCAGCCGGAAAAGTTCGGCGCCGGTTCGCTGACGGACGCCGTGCTCAAGCTGGTGCGTGATGCGACCTCGCTGGACATCAAGCGTGGGGACATGAAAATCGACATGCTGGCGCCGCATCTGTTCATGAACTTCCGCGTGGTTGATGAACATGGCCGCCAGCTCGGCACGGGCCGCAACCTCGGTGCGCTCAAGGGCGAGCTGGGTTCGCAGGCGCGCGGCGCGTTCCAGGCGCTGGCCGGGCTGAAGACGCGGGCGGCGCCTGAGAATATCCAAGACTCAGAGAAAAATCGGCCTTCAGCCCAGCAGGGGCGAGCGCAGTCTGCTCCTGAAAACATAGCAAATCAGAAGGCATCCACGGTCCGGACGCCGGAGCGCTACACCAGCTGGAGTTTTGGCGAGTTGCCCGAACTCATGGAAATCAGCAAGGGCAAACAAACGCTGATCGGTTTTCCGGCGCTGATCGACCTCGGCGACGCGGTGACCATCGAGGTGTTCGACGAGCCCGACGTAGCGGCTGCCAAACACCGCGCCGGTTTGCGGCGCCTGTTTTCGCTGCAGATCAAGGACGCGCTGAAGTACCTGGAAAAGAATTTGCCCGATCTGCAGAAAATGGCCACGGCCTACATGCTGGTCGGCCGTGCGGTCGACAACTCGGGCGGCGGCACGCTGGAAGAACTGCGCGAGCAGATCATCGAAGTCGCGCTGGACCGTGCCTTTCTGCTGGAGCCACTGCCGACCAACGAGGCCGACTTCAAAAAACGCGTTGATGACGGACGCGGGCGCCTGACGCTGATTGCCAGCGAAGTCGCGCGGCTGGCGGCCGGCATCCTCGTCGAGTTTGCCGCGGCGCAGCGCAAGATCAAGGACACAAAAAACGCCGCCGAGGCTGCCGCGGATGCTGCGCAGCAGCTGCAACGCCTGGTGCCCAAACGTTTTCTGACGCTCACGCCGTACACGCAGCTGCAGCACTTCCCGCGTTACCTCAAGGCCATCACCCTGCGGCTGGAGAAGTGGCGCGCAGACCCGGCCCGTGATGCGGCGCGCCTGGCCGAGTTGCGGCCGCAGGAGCAGCGCTACTGGCGCCTGGTGGCCGAGCGCAAGGGCGCGACGGATGCCAGGCTGCAGGAGCTGCGCTGGCTGCTCGAGGAGTTGCGTGTGAGCTTTTTCGCGCAGGAGCTGCGCACGCCGCAACCGGTCAGCATCAAGCGGATTGAAAAAGCCTGGCTGCAACTGGTGGGTTGAAGCCAGGCTTTTCAGCGCGAGGCTGACAACTGCCCGCAGGGCTTGTCATGCCGTAGCTACAAAGCCTGGGCACAGATCAACAGCTGAGACGGTTTCACCTGGCCGCCGCGCGGCGCGCAAAAAAAAGGCTCCAGCCTTGCGGCGGAGCCCTTTTCAGCAGGATCGGTGAGATCTAGATGCGGCCCATCAGCAGCAGCACGATCAGGATGATGACAATCAGTCCCAAACCACCGCTGGGACCGTAGCCCCACGAGCGGCTGTGGCCCCAAGTGGGCAATGCGCCCACCAGAATCAGGATGAGGACGATGAGCAGAATCATTGAAATCGACATGGAGAACTCCTTGTTATGTATGGACTGATTGTTGCCGGTGGTTGGGCTGGATCAAGCAGGAAGGGGCGCTGACCTGCCGTCAGGGAGTTCCTACAGTTGGGGGGGAGGCACGCACGCAATGCTTTTGGTTCTTTTGTCTATCTGTGGTTTGCCTGCAAGCCGGGGGTTGCCCGGCGGCAACTCACTTTTCTTTTGCATCGCCAAAAGAAAAGTAAGCAAAAGAAAAGGCGACCCGATGGTCTGGGTCCCCTGCGCTGCGCTTCGGGGCAACCTCCGGTGCTCGGTAAAAGCGGGGTCTGGCTAAACTCGCTTCGCTCAAACAACGCCAGCCCTGATCCGCTTTTACCTGCGCTCCTCGGCCCAGCCCGACGGGTGGGGGACGAAATGCGGGATCGGGTGCGAGGAGTCCTGACGCGCAAAGCGCGTCAGGTCGGAGTCAAGCGGCAGTGGAGTTTGCACGCGATCGCAGCACACGCGGCCAAATGAAGCTCCCCGCCATCGCCCAGCGGGGCGAGGGAGGGGCGGGGGGAGGGAGTGGGGAGTCCGTCCTACTGTCCAGAGCGGACCGCAGGCGCAGCGTGATGCCGCAAATGCATCCAACCCCTTCTCAGCCCGAATTCATTGATGAAATTGGCCTCCAGCCTTTATAGGCCGTGCGCCACCAGCTATCAATACGATAGCGGTCTACAGTTGGGCCAACCGCGCCAGCGCACTGTTGAGCGTCTCGTCCTTCTTCGCAAAACAGAAACGCACGACGCGCTGGTCGAAGCCGTTGCCGTAAAACGCTGACAGGGGAATCGCGGCGACGCCGATCTCGGTAGTCAGCCATTTGCAGAAATCGGCTTCACCGAGGTCGCTGACCTGCGAGATGTCCACGCACTGGAAGTAACTGCCTTCGCTGGGCAGCAGCTTGAAGCGGGTTTTCGCCAGGCCGGCACGGAACAGGTCGCGCTTGCGCTGGTAAAACGCCGGCAGATCGAGGTAGGGACGGGCGTCAGCCATGTAACTCGCCAGGCCGTATTGCATCGGTGTGTTGACGGTGAACACATTGAACTGGTGCACCTTGCGGAACTCGGTTGTCAGCGAAGCGGGCGCCGCCACATAACCGACCTTCCAGCCGGTCACATGGTAGGTTTTGCCGAAACTGCTGACGATGAAGGCGCGCGCGGCCAGGCCGGGGAAACGTGCGGCGCTTTCATGCACGCGGCCCTGCGCAGCGTCGAACACCATGTGTTCATAGACCTCGTCGCTGATCAGCAGCACGTCGGTGGGCGCCAGGATCTCCTGCAGGCGCA
>JAZKCB010000123.1:0-9539 GCA_040388335.1 Pseudomonadota bacterium
GACCTGCGCAAGGTCATGAAGCTCAATCGCCACAACTCACTGCTCAAGTCCGGGCGCATCGAAGAATCCCTGGCCGAACACCGCGCCATCATGCAGGCAATTTCGGCACGCGATGCAGCTTTGGCCATGCAGCGCATGCGTGAGCATTTCTCCAACGGCCTCGAAGCTGCGGCCTGAGCAGCCCGGTCCGCCTGCGCGGGGGGTTTGCCCCTGATGCCTTGATGAAGTCTGCCAGCCCTTGATCTTCCTCAAACTGCCCGCAGATGCTCCAGCGGTGAAAAAGGGCGGCGGCTATGATGAAAAGCCCATCTGGCGCAGCATCAGGCACCACCAAAGATGCTGCGACGCCAGACCGCCTGCACGGGCGGCAGCCCTCTTTTCGAAAAATAGCCGAATCATGAACTCCCCCACCAACAACACCAGCAGTGCCCGGACCCTGCCCGAACTGCTGGTCATGCGCGCGGCATTGACGCCGCAGGCCGAGGCCTATCGCGCCTTTGACAGCGTCAGAATGCAATGGACAAGCCTGACCTGGGCCGGGACCCTTGAGCGCGTCTTGCACTGGCGTCATGCACTGGCTGCCAGCGGCCTGCCCGCAAGGGCCAGCGTGGCCATCCTGCTTCCCAACGGCCTTGATGCCATGTGCATGGACCAGGCGGCGCTGGCCAACGGCTGTGTGCCCGTGCCCATGCATGCCATCGACAACCCGGGCAGCATTGCCTACATCCTGTCGGATTGCGATGCCTCGCTGCTGATCGTCGACCACGCCGAGCAGTGGGAAAAAATACGTGCGACAGGAACATCTTTCCCAAGCCTCAAAGCCGTGGTTTTGGCCAGCCCGGGGGAAGCGCTGCCAACCGCTGATGGCGAGACCCAGGTGTGGCATCTTGCCGACTGGCTGGCTGCAGGACATGACCACGCGCTTCCAGCGCCGCCAGAAGCAGACGACCTGGCGGCCATCGTCTATACCTCGGGGACAACCGGCAAGCCCAAGGGCGTGATGCTGACCCACCGAAATGTGGTCTCCAACGTTCAGGCCGTCCTGACGCACGTCGCACCTGATACAGATGACGTTTTCCTGTCCTTCCTGCCGCTGTCACACACCTTTGAACGGACGGCTGGCTACTACCTCGCCATCGCTTGCGGCAGTTGTGTCGTTTATGCACGGTCGGTCAACCAGCTCGCGGAAGACCTCAAATCCGTCAAGCCCACGGTGCTCATTTCCGTGCCGCGCATCTATGAACGCGTGCATGCGAAGCTGCTCGAAAAGCTGGCACCTTCGCCCTTGAAGATGCGGCTGTTTGAGGCCGCACAACTGGTGGGCTGGCGGCGCTTTTGCGCCGCCCAGGGGCTGCCATTGACCACTCCGACGGTCGCAGAAGAAAAGGCCGCGGGGCTGTGGCGCTACCTTCCATGGCCCTTGTTGCAGCGCCTGATCGCCAAACCGCTGCTCGCGCAGTTTGGCGGCCGGGTCCGCATTGCCGTCAGTGGTGGTGCCCCCCTGTCGCCAGCCATTGCCCACTGCTTTCTCGGCCTCGGCCTGCCGCTGCTGCAGGGTTACGGCATGACAGAGACCTCCCCGGTGGTTGCGGCCAACCGGCCGGATGACAACGATCCGCTCACAGTCGGCCGCGCCTTGCAGGGCATAGACGTGCGGATTGGCGAAAACCAGGAACTGCAGGTGCGTGGCCCCTGTGTCATGAAGGGCTACTGGAAGCGTCCGGAAGACACGGCACGCGTGCTGCCTGCAGACGGCTGGCTGAGGTCCGGAGACCAGGCGGAGATCACGCAGGGTCGTATCCGCATCCTGGGTCGCATCAAGGAAATCATCGTCACATCCACCGGCGAAAAAGTACCACCGGGCGACCTGGAACTGGCGATCATGGCCGACCCGCTTTTTGAGCAGGCATTTGTGGTGGGCGAGAACCGCCCTTTTATCGCCTGCGTGGCTGTCGTGCAGCGCGATGAATGGCTGCGCCTGGCCCATGAGCTGGGGCTGGACCCGCAGGACGAAACCAGCCTGCACCATCCGGCGGCAGAAAAGGCAGCGCTGCAACGGATTGAACGCCAGGCCTCAGGTTTTGCGCGTTATGCCGTGCCGCGTGCCATTTACCTGACTCGGGAACCATGGACGACCGAAAACACCTTCATGACGCCCACGCTCAAACTCAAGCGCAACAACCTCATGACCCACTTCGCTGCGAACATTGAGGCGCTGTACAAAAAGCCGACGAGCCGCTGACCGGATGCGCTAGATCATGGGCGTCAGCGCGCCATCCATCGCCAGAATCGCACCCGTGATGTAGCTCGCACGTTCAGACGCCAGAAACAGCACGGCATCGGCAATTTCGCGCGGCTCGGCCAGCCTGCGCAATGGCTGGCGCTGGTTGGCAATGTTCAGCGCCTCGTCCATGCTGACGTTCTGTACTTTAGCGTCTGCCTTTAATCCCTCCTTGAGGCGCTCGGTCAATGTGAGCCCCGGGTTGATGGCATTCACTCGAACGCCTTTGGGACCGAACGCATTGGCCAGGCCAGCACTCACCAGCATCAGAGCTGCATTGGCCGCACCACCTGCAAGATGGGTGGGGCTGGCGACCTTGCCGCCGTTGCCTACGACGTTGATGATGACGCCGGCACCGCGCTTGCCCATGCGCTGCACCACCGGGTCCATCATGTAGATGTAGCTGAAGTATTTGGCCTGCATCGCGTCGTACCATGCCTGCGGTGTGAGCTCATCAGGCGGCGTGCGTTTGGCGGCACCGGCTGAGTTGACCAGCACATCGACCACGCCACTGTCGGCCTCGGCCTTGTCGAGCGCCCTGACGGCTGCGGCCGGATCGGTCAGGTCGGCGGCAATCGTGGCGATACGCCCGACGGCATCAGGAAAGGTAGCCAGCAGGGTTTGCTTTCCCGCCGCCAGGTTGTCTGCGCCGCGCGAGACCAGGGTGACGCGTGCGCCCTCTTCCAGAAAGCCCAGTGCGCAGGCCAGGCCTATGCCCTTGCTGCCGCCAGTGATCAGAATGTGCTTGTTGTCGAGATTGAGCTTCATAAAAATGGGGGAATGTCAGGGTTAAGGAGGTGTTTAAAAATTATTAGAACACTTATAAAAGTACCTTGTTTGATGAACAGAAATAACGGAGATACGAAATGAGTCATTCCCCCAGGCCTTCCCGCAGGCAAACCTTGCAGCGCGCCCTGTTTGCCAGCGCACTGGCAACACTGGCAGTCACCCTTCCCCAGTACGCGCTGTCACAGGCGGCTTATCCGAACAAACCGATACGCCTGGTCGTGCCTTTTGTGCCGGGCGGCGTGACAGACACCAGCGGCCGGCTGATTGCAGACCAGCTTTCCAAACGGCTGGGGCAACAGGTGATCGTCGACAACCGGCCCGGCGCATCCGGCAACATCGGCACACAACTGGTGGCGACATCGCCGCCTGATGGCTACACGCTGGTGCTGGCGTTTGACGGCACCATGGTCATCAACCCGCATGTGTTTGAAAAAACACCTTTTGACACCCTCAAGGACTTCGCGCCCATCGGCAAGATTGGCGATGCGGTCATCATCCTCGTCGCCAACCCCGCCGTGCCCGCCAAAACCCTGCAGGAAGTGATTGCGCTGTCGAAGTCACAGCCCGGCGGCCTGTCTTATGGCACCTCGGGTACGGGCGGTACGCCGCACATTGCGGGCGAGTCACTCAAGATCAAGACCGGCGCCAACCTGGTTCATGTGCCTTACAAGGGCGGTGGCCAGGCGCTGACTGACGTGATTGGCGGCAGCATTCCGCTGGTCTATACGGCGATTGCCAGTGCGCGCGGGCAAATCCAGTCCGGCAAGGTCAAGGCGATTGCGGTGTCGAGTGCGCAGCGCTCGGCGTCATTACCCGACGTGCCAACGTTTATTGAAAGCGGTGTGCCGGACTTTGTCATCAACTCCTGGGTCGGCCTGCTGGCCCCGGCCAAAACGCCAAAGGCCATCATCGACAAGCTCAACACCGAACTGAACGCGGTATTGAACGACCCCGAGACCAAGGAAAAGCTCAATGTGATGGGCATTGCCGCCACACCCGGTGCGCCTGAAAAGTTCGGCGACGAGATGAAGCGCGACCTGCAGCGCTACGGCCCGGTCGTCAAGGCGGCAGGCATCAAGGCGGAATAAAGCGGCCTCTTGCCTCTTCTCAGGCGCCGCCGGCCGGTGCCTGCACGGCGACATCCTCTGCTTTGCGAAAGCCCGCGCCCGACACCAGAAACACGCCAGGCAAAATCAGCGCAGCGCCCACAGCGTGATGCAGGCCCGGCGCTTCACCCAGCAGTGCCCATGCGACGAATGCGGTGTAAAGCGGGCCCAGATAAAGCGCAACAGCCACCTTGCTGGCACCGAGCACTTTTTGCGCCCAGCCGTAAATCCAGTAAGCGCCAAGACCAGGAATCACGCCGGCCACAGCGATCAGCGTCAATGCATGGGGGCCCCAGTGCGTCAGCCCCGGCACGGTGGACTCCCAGATGGCGCATGGCAACAGCAGGATCACGCCACCCGAACAACTGGCGGCCAGCCGGGCAGTTGCGCTCAAGGTGCTGGGCCATTTTTTTTGCAGCAAGGCATACGCAGCCCATGCAAAAGTGGCGCCCACAATCCACGCATCACCGGGCACAAACTGCACACTGCCCAATGCAGACCACTGGCCTTTGAGCACCACATGCAGCACGCCAGCCATCGCCACCAGCACACCCACAGCCTGCAGCTTTGTGAAACGCTCACCCAGCCAGAATGCAGCGCCAACGCCTATCAATACAGGTGATGCCGAATAGATGAGCGCGATGTTGACAGCCCCGGTAGACCGCGCGCCGAGATACACCCAGGCACCGCAAACCAGCATGCCGAGAAAGCCCAGCACAAGGTATTGCCACCAGGTTTGCGCCAGCTCGGACCGTTTTTGCCAGAGCTCACCACCCGACAACGCCAACAGCACCACCGCAGCCAGTAACCATCGGCCCAAGGCCAGTGCATAAGGCCCGATCACGCCGGGTGCAGTACGGGCCACGACATAGTTGGCGGTCCAGAGAACGGGGATAAACCAGATCAGCGCGAGGGCAATCCTCGCCTGGCGCGGCGTCGCCTCAGGCACAGGCGGTTTCGGCAGTCGTCATGTTGTGTTCGGGTGCGCTGTGGGCCAGCGCCATCACGTCGTGCGGGTCCATGGCCTTGAGTTTGTGGTCGCTCCAGACCTGGCGCCAGCGTCGGCTGCCCGCCAGCCCGTGGCGAAGGCCCAGCATGTGGCGCGCAATGTTGCTCCAGGGCGTGCCGTTCAATTCAAACTCGCGCACCATGTAGTCGCACATCTGCGCCTCGACGATTTCCCGCGTCAGCGCATTTGGCGCTTCACCAAAAAACGCTTCGTCCCACGACGCCAGCCACCAGGGGTTGTGATAAGCCTCACGGCCAATCATCACGCCGTCAAGATGCTGCAATTGCGCGCCGACCTGCCCTGCGCTGGAGATACCGCCATTGATGGTGATGGTCAGGTGCGGGAATTCACTCTTCAACTGGTGCACCATCTCATAGCGTAGTGGTGGCACCTCGCGATTTTCCTTGGGGCTCAGGCCCTTGAGCCAGGCATTGCGGGCATGCACGCTGAACACCTTGCAGCCGGCCTCACTCACAGCACCCACAAAGTCGCGCACAAAACCATAACTCTCGGTCTTGTCAATTCCTATGCGGTGCTTGACCGTGACAGGCACACCCACCACATCCACCATGGCCCTGACGCAGTCAGCCACCAGTAGCGGCTCGGCCATCAGGCAGGCGCCGAATGCGCCGCGCTGCACACGTTCACTCGGGCAGCCGCAATTCAGGTTGATTTCGTCGTAGCCCCATTGCTCGCCCAATCTGGCACAGTGCGCCAGGTCGGCCGGCTCGCTGCCACCCAGTTGCAGGGCGACGGGATGTTCTTCAGCGTTAAAGCGCAGGTGCCTGGCCACATCGCCATGGACCAGCGCGCCTGTGGTGACCATCTCCGTGTACAGCAGCGCATGGCGGCTGAGCAGGCGGTGAAAATATCGGCAGTGGCGATCAGTCCAGTCCATCATGGGCGCTACAGACATCCGCCAGGGGCTGAAGCCGCTGCCAGCGGAAATGGGCAATGATGACATTTGTGGATCATGGGCTGACATCCAGTTATTTTCCCAGAAAGGCAAAGCCCCCGTAAGCTCGCGGCGGGTAATATGGGTTTCATGCGCAGGCGCAGCGATGCGCCCTCCACAGATCAACAGACGCCATTGCCACAGGAAGTCAGCGATGCCCAGTTCCAGACATTCCAGCCCATTCAAAAAACGTAGTCGCGCCATACTGCGCACCGCCGCGGTCAGCCTGGGCACCGCCGCACTGGTCGCGGGTTGCGCATCCACGCCCATGCCGGAGTGGCGAACCATCTTTTCAACGCCACCCGCAGCTGCGAGGCCGGCCCCCACGCCCACGGTAGCCGTACCCACAGCACCGCCAGCGATGGCCGCTGCGCCCTTGCCCGAGGTGCGGGTTTCGCCAGTGCCGCCATTGGCCGTTATTGCACCAGCGCCTTTGCAGGACGGTGCTCCACCCTACAGCGCAGCCGTATCCGGACGTTTCCCGGCGCCGCCCATCACCTACAGCACGCCCGGCCTTCAGGGCGGCCGCAATACCTACACATCGCAGGCTGAAATCCGGGCCTGGCTGCGTGCGCAGGCAGCAGCGGCAGCCCGCGTCCCCGGCCTGGCTGCTGGCGTCGTGCCGGCAGGCACATCGCAACGTGGTGAACCCATTGAAGCGCTGGTGCTGGCACGCGCCGCCGGCACAGACGCTGCTGCACTGCAGGCCAACGGCCGGCCCACCGTTTTTCTGGTCGGGCAGCAACACGGCAACGAGCCTGCCGGCAGCGAAGCACTGCTGGTGATCTCACGGGAGCTGGCCCAGGGCCTGTTGCGACCGCTGCTCGATCGCATCAATGTCGTGATCGTGCCGCGCGCCAACCCGGACGGCGCAGCAACCGACAAGCGCGAAACCGCCAACGGCGTGGACATGAACCGGGACCACCTGTTGCTCAACACCCCGGAAGCGCAGGCGCTGGCCAAACTGGTCCGCGACTATCACCCCACAGTGGCGATAGACGCGCATGAATACACCGTGGTCGGCCGTTTCCTGGAAAAGTTCGGTACGGTACAAAAGTTTGATGCGCTGCTGCAATACGCCACCACAGCCAACCTGCCCGAGTTTTTGACCAAGGCCTCGGAAGAGTGGTACCGCAGGCCGCTGGTCACTTCGCTCAAAACTCAGGGCCTCAGCACCGAGTGGTACTACACCACATCCACCAACCTGTCGGACAAAAAAATCTCCATGGGCGGCACACAGGCCGATACGGGCCGCAATGTCGAGGGACTTAAAAATGCTGTCAGCCTGCTGGTTGAGACGCGCGGCGTGGGCATAGGCAGGCTGCACATCCAGCGCCGCGTGCACACGCATGTGGCGGCCATGACCAATGTGCTCAACAGCACAGCGCAGCGCGCATCGGAGCTCAACCAGTTGCGCCCCTACCTGGACAAGGAAGTGGCCGCTCTCGCCTGCAAGAACGAAGCGGTGGTCGAGGCCGCGCCGACGCCTGCGCAATACGAGCTCACCATGCTGGACCCCGTCACAGGCGCTGACAAAGTGCTGGTCGTTGATTGGGACTCTGCGCTGTCGCTGCGTACCCTCAAGGCACGCGCCAGGCCTTGCGGCTACTGGCTGTCGGCATCTTCAACCACCGCCGTCGATCGCTTGCGCATGCAGGGTGTGCAGGTGCAGCGCCTGACGGAGGCGGGCTCTGTCCTGGGCGACAGCTATCGCGAGACCTCACGCACCACCGCTGAACGGCAGGACGTGCGCGGCACGATTGCCGATGGCAACAACAAGGCGGTGAAGGTTGAGGTCAGCCTGGCACGTGGCCTGCAGGACGTGGCGCGGGGCAGTTATTACGTGCCATTGAACCAGCCGCTGGGCAATCTGGTCGTGGCCGCGCTGGAACCCGACACGCAGAGCAGCTTCTTTGCCAACCAGCTCATCGACGACCTGAAAAACACCGTGCGTGTGATGGCGCCCCCCGCCTTCAAGCTTGAAGAACTTCCCTGAGGCAACGTTCTATCGCGTGAAAATTTAAGCCCCAGTCTTACAAGGCCGGGCAGCCAAAACTGACGGTTCGTGCGCGCCTGTTGCACCTAAATGAAGGGACTTCCGGATGAACCGGACAACCCGACAATAAGGACTCAAAGCCATGAAAGAATTCAAACTCACTCCGGACATGGTCAGCATGGGCGGCGCGTTTTACCCCAAGGGTTATGTCTTCATCATGTTTGACAAACAAGAAAGCGCTGAACAGGTGGCACGCGAGATTGATGGTCATGCAGGCAATGAAGATGTGATGCTGCTCAGCCCGGCCACCGTGCTTCGTGAGATTGGCAAGGTCGATGGTGAATCGAAAGTTCCGCTTCCTTCTGTGGGCACGGAGGGCGCTACCGTCAACAACTACGTCGATCTGGCACGCAAGGGGCACCACGCCTTGATGGTCAAGATAGCATCCGACGAAGATGCCAAACGCGTTACCGATGCAGCCCGCAAGGCTTCGTTTTCTTACGGCCAGCGTTACCACCTGCTCGCGATGGAAGACCTGGAATAAGATATCAGAAGTTGTTTGGGGTAGCCTAGAAGAGGCTGCCCTGCCCTTTCGCACCCGCTGGCCTGAAGCGACTCAAATCGAGTTCAACCCGCTGCCGGTTAAAGCCCAGCTTCCGGCTGGCTTTTTCAAAACGCTGACGTATCAAATCGGCCCACAATCCCTCACCTTTCATGCGTGAGGCAAAGCTGGCGTCGTAGTCCTTGCCGCCACGCATCTCATGAATGCGCGCCATGATGCGCGCTGCCCTTTGCGGGTAATGCAGCTCAAGCCACTCCCTGAAGATGGGCGCGACCTCCCACGGCAGACGAATCACCGTATAGAAAGCGCTTCGTGCCCCGGCCTCCCACGCTGCCTTGAGCACCTGCTCCATGTCATCGTTCACAAACGGGATTTGCGGCGCCAGACTGACGCCGACGGGAATGCCGTGTTCTGCCAGTGTCCTGATCAGCCGCAGCCGACGATGCGGCGCGGCAGCGCGCGGCTCAAGCTTGCGTGCAAGGTCCGCATCCAGCGTCGTGATGGTCACATACACCGCGGCCATTTTTTCTTTGGCCATGGCGCTGATGATGTCGAGGTCGCGCTCCACACCAGCAGACTTGGTGACCAGCGAAAACGGATGGCGCGCCTCCTGCAGCACCTCAATCACGCTTCTCGTCAGCCGCAGTTCACGCTCGACCGGCTGGTAACAGTCGGTGGCGGAACCGATATTGAGCAGGTGCGGGACGTAGCTTTTTTTGCGCAGGTCGTTGCGCAGCACCTCGGCGATGTTGCGCTTGGCGATGATTTTGGTTTCAAAGTCCAGCGCGGGCGACAGGTTGAGGTAGCTGTGCGTGGGCCGGGCGTAGCAGTAGACACACCC
>JAZKCB010000124.1:0-5535 GCA_040388335.1 Pseudomonadota bacterium
CTGCACTTTCAGACAATGCAGGACGCGTGATGCGCGTTGCGGAGATCGATGAAGCCATAGGCCAATGGACTTCGACCCGAACAGTGGGCGAGGTGTTGGCGGTACTGGATGCAGCGTCAGTACCGGCGGGGCGTATTTATTCCATCGCCGACATTGCCGCCGACCCCCATTACAAGGCCCGCGGCATGCTGGCGCAAACGAAAATGGACGATGGCAGCATGCTGGCCCTGCCAGGCATCGTACCCAAGCTGTCCCTCACGCCGGGCGCACACAGGCGCAACGCCCCTGCGCTTGGTCAGGACACGGACGCGGTGCTGAAGGAGCTGGGCCTGACGGCACAGCAGATTCAGGGGTTGAAAGACAAGGGCATCGTTGCGGGAGAACGAGCATGACACGCATTTATTTCAATGAAGTTGCGACCCGCGACGGCTTTCAGATCGAGCCGGAATTCGTTCCCACGGACACCAAGGTCGCGCTGATCGACGCGTTGAGCGAATGCGGTTACGCCAAAATCGAAGTGACCTCGTTCACTTCGCCCAGGGCCATCCCGATGCTGCGCGATGCCGATGAAGTGATGGGCCGCATACGCCGTGTGCCGGGTGTCGAGTACACCGTGCTGGTGCCCAACAGGCGCGGCGCAGAGCGGGCGCTTGAAGCCAAAGCGGATGAACTCAACCTCGTGATGTCAATCTCCGAAACCCACAACCGCGCCAACCTGCGCATGTCGATGGCGGAGAGTTTTGCGGCGCTGCAGAATGTCTTCAAACTCGTGGATAGCCGCACGCCCATCAACATGTCGCTGTCCTGCGCATTTGGCTGCCCGATGGAAGGCCATGTGCCGCAGCAAAGTGTTGTCGACTGGGCCAAACGTTTTGCCGACCTGGGCGTTCGCGGCCTGACGATTTGCGACACCACCGGCATGGGCCACCCGGCGCAGGTCAGCCGCATGGTGGAAGCCTTGCAGGAGGAAGCGCTCAAGACACGCCCCCACGTGCAACTGGCGCTGCACTTTCACAACACACGCGGCATGGGCCTGGCCAATGTGCTGGCCGGCGTGCAGGGTGGTGTGGTGCGTTTTGATGGCTCACTCGGCGGCCTCGGCGGCTGCCCTTACGCACCCGGAGCCAGCGGCAACATCAGCAGCGAAGACGCCATCCACATGCTGGAAGCCATGGGCTACGACACCGGCATTGACCTAGACCGGCTACTGGGCGTGGCCCGGCAAATGCCAAGCATTGTGGGCCACGATGTGCCGGGTCAGGTCGCCAAGGCCGGGCGCATCACGGACCTGCATCCCGCGCCGGCCTGAAGAGTTAGAGCCTCCCGCGTTCCCCCTTCGTGCGGTTCGCTCCCCCCGGGGGGCGCTGCGCCTGCAGCCCGGCAAAGCCGGCTTCACGGCCTCCGGCTTGCACAGGTACCACTAAGTTCACAACCCGGCAATAGCACCTTCACGCTTCGCGGCGTGTGGCTTGCTGACCGGGACACTCACTGATCAGCTGAGGTCGGCAATCAGGTCTATGTACTGCTGCATGGCGTCGTCTTGCGACGTGCCCTTCAGGCTGTTCCACGCATCCCACTTGGCGCGCGCCACCATGTCGCCGAAGCCGGGCTTCTTGTCGGTGTTGTCGCCCTGGCTGCCCTGCTTGTAAAGGGCGTAAATTTTGAGCAGGGTGGCGTTATCGGGACGCTCGCTGAGGTTTTTGGAATCGGCCATCGCCTTGTCAAAAGCGGCTTTCAGGTCTGCCATGAAGTGCTCCACGTGTAGGGTGTTGAAGTTGTGCATCGGTGAGGATGCTTGGGGTAACTGCCCGGTATCTTAGCCAGACACTTGCACTCAAAATAGAGAGATTACCCGTCCGGGCGAATTTTTAGGGGTCACTCTCCATGGTCACACGCGTCAGCGCAAAGACAGCCGGCAGACAGGCTGCACAAAAAGTAGCTAAAAGCGTCCAGAAGAACGTCAAGCGCGCAGTCTCGGGCACGCTGGGCCTGTCGGGCGAGCGCATGAGCAAGGTCGACACCGCCTGGCTGCGTATGGACTGCGATGCCAACCTGATGATGATCGTTGGGGTCTGGCAACTGGCGCCCGGCGTCAAGCATGCGGCGGTGTGTGATCGCATTGAAAACAGCCTGCTCAAATATGACCGTTTCAAACAGCGTGTGATGGAAGACGCGGCTGGCGCAACCTGGGTGTTTGACCGCAACTTTGATCTTGCCAATCATGTGGTGCTGGAGAAATTACCCAAACCCGCCAGTGGCAACCAGCAGGAGGCCCTGCAGGATCGCGTAGCTGCATTGGCGACGCAACGTCTGGACCCCGAACGCCCGCTCTGGCAGATCCACCTGGTGGAGGACTACACCGGCCCGGATGGCGTCCAGGGCAGCGCCATGATTGTGCGCATCCACCATTGCATCGCCGATGGCATCGCATTGATCTCGGTCACCATGTCGCTGGTTGATGGCGGCGCGCCGCCACCCGAACGCCGCAAAAAGAATGCAGCCGCAACGGGTGCCGAAGACTGGATCACCGACACCCTGCTCAAGCCATTCACCGACATCACCGTCAAGGCGCTGGGTGCCGTCGGTGAGGGCGCTGCGCGTTCGCTCGGCATGCTGGGTGACCCGAAAAAAGGCATGGAAAAAGGCATGAGTGGTTCCATGGACATGGCCAAGGTGCTGTTCCAGGTGCTGTCAGACACAGCAGCCATGGCGCTGATGCCTGACGATTCAAAAACCAGGCTCAAAGGCAAACCCGGCGGCGCAAAAAAGGTGGCCTGGTGCCAGCCGATCCCGCTCGACGAGGTCAAGGCGGTCGGCAAGGCGCTGAATTGCTCCATCAACGATGTGCTGCTCAGTTGCGTGGCCGGTGCGCTGGGCGAATACCTCAAGTCACATGGCGACGATGTCACCGGCCAGGAGATACGCGCCATGGTGCCGGTCAACCTGCGGCCCTTGGAACAGGCCTACAAGCTCGGCAACCGCTTCGGCCTGGTGCCGCTGGTGCTGCCGATCGGTGTTGAAAACCCCATCGAACGTGTGTACGAAGTGCGCCGCCGCATGGCGGCACTCAAGGGCAGCTACCAGCCGCTGCTGGCCTTCAGCCTGCTGGCGGTGGCCGGCCTGCTGATCAAGCCGGCGCAGGACGTGATGCTCAATCTCTTCGCCAAAAAGACGACGGCCGTGATGACCAACGTGCCGGGGCCGCGCGAGAAGCTCAAGTTCTGCGGCTCAACGCTGGAGCAAAGCATGTTCTGGGTGCCGCAGTCAGGCGACGTGGGCCTGGGCGTGTCGATATTGAGCTACGGCGGCGGTGTGCAGTTTGGCGTCATCACCGACAGCACGCTCTGCCCGGACCCGCAGCGCATCATTGACGAGTTTGTGCCAGAGTTCGCCAAGCTATCCATCGTGACGCTCATGCTGCCCTGGGGTGAATGAGTTCACCCCTGTTGAGGCTCACTTCGTGTAGCCTCCTCTCCCCTTGCAGGAGCCGGGGCCTGCGGCCTGGCAAAGCCAGTTCCGCGGCCCCCGCTGGCAGGAGATTTTCAGATGTCATGCGGCGAAACGCCGCGAAGCTATCTCGAGAAGGCCGTCAAAGATCAGGCTTTCGACCAGCTCGACCTTGACGGACATGCTGGGCGCCATCTTCCAGCCCGCGCCGCCAGTCATGATGCATTCCGGTGCTTCGCCGCAATGGGACTTGATGTTCTCCACCATGCGCTGAACCGCGCCGGCGATGGCGAAGGTGCCACCGCTGGTCAGCGCGTCGCTGGTGTTGGTCGGAAAGTCACGCACCTCGCCGGTTGGCACGTGCAGGCCGGCCGTACCGGACTCCAGTGCGCGCAGCATGATGCCGTGACCGGGCAGGATGATGCCGCCGAGAAATTTGCCGGTCGCGTCAATCGCCTCGACGGTGACCGCCGTGCCCACCATCACGACGATGCAGGGTTTGTTGATGCCGCGGCGCAGCAGGCGGTGGCGTGCACCTATCATGGCGACCCAGCGGTCGGCGCCAAGACGCGCAGGGTGGTCATAGCCGTTGGTGAGGCCGGCTTCCTGGGGGCTTGAAACCACCCAGCGCGGTGCGACGTCCCACAGCTCCATCTGCTCGGCCACCCGCCGCTTGATGGCATCACCCGCAACAATGCAGCCCAGGATTTTGGTCGGCGCGGCAATGGCATGCCATTCTTCTTCTGCCAGCTTGTCAATGTTTTCGAGGAACACAGCGCCGTGCGCCAACAGGTTGGCGCCAGCCGATAGGGAGTCGTACTGGGCCCACTTCAGCCGGGTGTTGCCCACATCAAGCGCTAGAAAGGTCATTGGGCTGCATTATGAACAGGTTTGACCTGCCTGGCCGGGGTTTTCGGAAAGACGCTGCCAGAGGTTTTCCCGTAGCAGCAAACTGCAGGACAAGGTCGAGTTGGCATCAGATCAGACCGAACCAGCAGGCGCGCTGTATCGCCGCCAGCTTGTTGTCGACCTTGAGTTTGCTCATGGCATTGGCCAGATGAAAGTTGATGGTGCGCTCACTGCAAGCAAGGACTTCCCCTGTCTCTCGCGCCGTTTTTCCCTGGAAGGCAAGGCTAAGGCACTCAAGCTCCCGAGGGCTCAAGGGGCTTCGCGCTTCGGCCAGCGTACGCTTGAGCAAGGGCCAGATATTGAGCGCCGACCAGGCCAGCAGAGCGGCTTCGCTGCGGTCGTGCCACTGGCGCGGGCTGAACAGGTAGCACTCAAACGCCCTTCCAACCGTGAGGGGAAATGCAATGCGGACAACGCTCTGGTAGCCATGCGCGAGCCAGAGCCGGCGCCAGCGGCCAAGGTTTTCAAATGCGGTTTTCGAGATGTCCTGCCAGGCAACGAGCGGCGCATCCGAATCGCGCCAGGGTGCACCGAAGTCGCGGCTTTCGGCCAGGGCTTCTGCAGCCTCCAGCAAACGGGGCGGATGAATCGCCAGCACCAGCCGGTCTTCCTGTCCGCCAAACGGATCAGGGCCAAGCACCATCAGGGCCTCCACCGAATACTCACGCAAGGCACACAGCCAGTCGCTTACAACGCCGTCCAGGCTCACACTGTCAAAGTTAGCAGGTAGTTGCATCAGCTCTTTTCATTGAGAACAAGGACAATACAGCCAAATGTCCTGCACCGCATCAATCACTTTTCATGCCGCACGAAAGGCACACTTCAATTGAGGAGTGTCCGCTTTAACGCATGGATGGCCGGGTTCCCCTTGCTCCATTGGCTGCGCGAGGAACTCATACTCGCGCCGCTCGAACCCATTTTGCACCCGTCGCCGCGCCGGCTCTGGTGGCTGGGCCTGTCGTTCTTTTCGGGCAATGCGCTGTTTGCCTGGATCTGGGGAAGCTTGCTGCCTCAGCCCTATGAAAACCTGCCGCTGCGCATCACGGCCAGCGTGCTGGGATACAGCCTGATGACCCGCCGCGTCAGGCAGGACCCCGGCAGCCCCCTGACCCAACAGGTCTTTGGAATTGTCTTCTGGCTGGAGTTGCCGGTGCTGTTCACGTGGATGTACCTGTGCAA
>JAZKCB010000124.1:5635-20492 GCA_040388335.1 Pseudomonadota bacterium
GGCGCACCCAGCTTGCCAATACGCTGACCACGATAGGCATCATGGCCCATGAGTTGCGCACGCCCCTGTCCACAGCCGCATTGCTGGGCGACGCGCTCAACATGGAGGTTCAGCGCCAGCCTGAAAACCCGCGGGCACCGCAGCTGGCGAAGCTGGCTTTGCGCCTGCACACACTTGTGCGCAACATGAACCACCAGATTGATACGCAGATTGCCAACGCCAAGCTGCTCCAGTTGCCGCACTATACGGAGATGATTTCAGCTGCCGAGCTGGCGCACAACGTGGTGGCGGCCTACCCCTACCCGTCGACACGGCAAAAAGAATGCGTCCGGGTCAACGTTGCCAGTGACTTTATCTTCAGGTCGTCAGCACAGCAGTTTTCCCAGGTGCTCGACAACATGATCAAGAACGCGCTTCACTCCCTGATGGCTGCGGACTCCAAGTATTTGCCGGGCTCGCTGCGTATTGAGGTGAGCAGGAGCGGCGACCGGGGGCGCATTTCGGTCTTCGACCACGGCATGGGTATTGATCCCGCCATGCTGCCCCATATTTTCAAGCCCTTTTTCTCAAGCAACCGCGGAACCGGGCATGGCCTGGGCCTGGCTTTTTGCCAACAGGTGGTGCACAGCGCAGGCGGCACCATACAGGTGAAATCGGAATATGCTGTAGGCGCTGTGTTTACGCTTGAATTGCCCATACTCGGCAGTCCGGAAACGGCCCACCCGCACAACTCGCCTTAGACTGAACATCATGTCCTTTGCACTTTACCGTCGCCCAGGGGGTGTGGTTTTTCTGGATGACGATCCAGACTACCTTGAAATGCTGGCAGAAGTGATGCATCCACAATGGTATGTCAGGCTGTTTGTGCGACCCGTGGCCTGCATCGAACTGCTGCTTGATGAACTGGTCCAGTGGGAGACGGACGCCTGGCGCCAGCAGGAGATCATCAACCGCTGGCGCGAGGGCTCACCGCTGGTCCCGCAGATACTGCAATACTGGCGCGAAGGCGGCAGCGTCCGGTTTGGTTTGACGCAGGTCTGCCTGGTCGACTATTCCATGCCGGCCATGAGCGGACTGAGGGTGCTGGGAGAACTGTCAGGCTGGCCGGGATCGCGGGTCCTGCTGACGGGCCGTGCGGATGAACAGCTTGCGGTATCTGCCTTCAATCGGGGGCTGATCGAACAGTTCATTCCAAAGCAGGCACCCGAAATACGCTTACGGCTCACCGAGGCCATCCAGAACCTGCTTAGCAAGCCTAACGCCAGGCACGAGCAGACCTGGCGAGCCACGCTTTCACGCGAGCAGCATGCGCTGCTTGGCACGCCCTCCATCGCCAGGTCCCTGGAGGAACTTTCGCAAAAGCAGGGCTGGGTAGAGCATGTCGTCACGGGTGCACCGTTCGGCGTACTGGCCCTGGGCAGTGATGCCCAGGTCAGCTGGCTGCAACTGGAGCCCTCACACAAGCTGGCGGAGCTGGCAGAGATGGCCGAATCGCAGGGCTGGGACGCAAACACCGTCAGGGAAATACGGTCTGCAACAAAACTGATTGACCTGGAACTGCAGCCTGCACTGGGTTCGGGCCACAAGCCTGGGCCACAACCCGCCTTTGTCATGGGCGACAGCAGCAGCCAGCTGCACGCTGCGCTTTTTCAGCTCGATGCGGCCTTCTCCCCGGGTGCGGGCGCCAGTTACGACAGCTTCATCGCAGCGCGGCGCGAGCGAGTGGTACAGGACTGACAGACGTCCGTCTCATGAAGTCTGGCCTGCACGGGCACGCCTTGCGATCGGCCAGTCCCAGGGCTTGACGATGGGTGCAATCTCCCGGGCAGCCGCCTCCACGTGATCCAGTTCCGAATCCATCAAGCCGGCATTCAAGGTCATGCGCATCATGGCCCGCTTGCTGCTGGTGGCCGGGGCACAAAACATCGATGAAAACACGTTACGCTCTTCAAGCCTGTCACGTAGCTGCATGGTGTCGGACTCCATGCCAGCTTCAAGCGCAATGATTTGCTGGCTACCCTGATGGATGGGATAGCCGAGCTCGCTCAGGCTGTTGCGCAGGCGTCGTGTGCACGCGTGCAGGCGCGCCCTTGCATCTTCGCTGTGACGGATGACTTCCAGGGTGGCAGCAAGTCCTGCCACCTCGTGTGGCAACAGGCTGGAACTGAAGATATTCGGAAAGCTTGAACACAGGATGTAATACCGCATGTGAGCCGGCGCCGTGAAGAAACCTGCGCGGCCGGCGAAGGCCTTGGCAAGACTGGCGGTGATGAAGTGCACCCGGTCCGAGAGGCCCAGTTCGGCGCACAGGCCCGCGCCCTGCGGTCCATGCGTGCCCAGCGAATGGGATTCATCGACCAGTATCATGCAACCGCCCTCCTCTGCAACATCGACCACTTCGACCAGGGGACACAAAGCACCAGTGGTGCTGTAGACAGAATCCACAACCACAATGCCCGGGCCATTTTTGGCGATCATCCGCGCCAGATGCGCCGGATCGTTGTGACGGAAGGCAAAAGCTGGCGCACGCGCAGCGTGGGCCCCCTCCCAGAGCGACGCATGTGCAAGTGTGTCCAGATAAACCGGTGTCTGCGCATCGGCAATGGCCTGCAGCAGCCCGACATTGGCCGAGTAGCCAGACTGGCAGATAAAGCCATCGTCCTTTCCGACCCATTGCGCCAGCGACAGTTCAAGCGTGTGAGTCGGGTGCTGGTTGAGGTGAAATACACCCGACTGCACCACAAACTCCTGCGCCTTGCGCAAAGACTCCACCTGGGCGTAAACAATTTGCGGGTGGCCCGTCACACCGAGGTAGTCATTACCGTCGAGCCTGATGGCTTCCGAGCTCGGCGTCCTGCCGTGCAGCATGAATTTTCCGCCCCACTGCAAATCCCAGCGGGGTTTGAAATCACGGTCGATACGCTTTAAGAGATGTGAGCCGAGCTCAGGGTTGCGGGGGGTGGATTTTGAATCTGAAATTTTTCGTTCAAGAACTTGCATGGGGACTCCGGATAAAGTGGAATCACCATTGAAAGCCTTCAAACAAACGGATACGGCTTGCACCCTGTCATTTCTGACAGGGTGCAAGGACTCATCCGTCCATTCCGAACACTAAAGAACTAATTAAAGAAAGGGAGTGTTGTCAGTTTTCACTGTTTTCTGTTGCAAGAAGTTAACTCCCCTCACTTGAAATCAGCCTTGCCGCCAGGGCAGTCCGTGAAAACGCCAGCCACCCTTCCGTCCGCGCTGCGCCTCGCTGTCAGGGTCGCCTTCAAAGCCCTCCAGGATGTTGTACGCGGACAAGCCAAGCGCCGTGGCGCATTTGGCAGCAGCCACTGACCGGACACCACTGCGGCAAAGAAGCACCACTTTCTTGCCCTCGGGTACTGCAGCCTTCAGGCCTTCTTCAAACGACATGTTCATGGTCATGCCGGGCCACTGCTTCCAGGCCACGGCAATGGCGCCGGGCACGTAGCCGACCCACTCGCGTTCGGCGTCGGTACGAACATCGACCAGCACCGCTTCGCCCGACTGCATCCATTCAAAGGCAAGGGCTGGTGAAACGTCACCGGCATACCCGTCGGCTGGTCTGACGCCCGGCGGAATGGAAGTATTCATGTCTATCTCCGTTATCGTTAAAGAAAATTCCAAATATCCGGAATTTTGAAAAGCGCAGTTTATGACTTTCGCAATACCGCGCTTGCCCAGCCGATGCAGAATGAAACCAACATCGACTTCACAAGCAGGCAGAGCCATGGCATCGAAAACACAGTCCCGCACAACATCCACTGTAGCGACAGAACCATCGCCCTCCGCAGACACCCTGCTGAAAGACACGCTGAAGTCACTCGACAAACTGGCAGCCCCCTGGCGCCCTGCTGCCATGGACACAGGCAAAAAGGGCAATGCCTTCAGGCTTGCAAAAATGGATGCCTCGGCCAAACCATTTTCGACAGGCGACAAGCTGAAAGACAAAACCGCCATCGACGCGCTGGCTGCCGAACTCGATGACCTGCAGAATCTTTTTTACGCCGACAGACGCTACAAGCTGCTGGTGATACTGCAGGGCACAGACACCTCTGGCAAGGACGGCACCCTGCGCGGCGTCTTCAGCCGCATGAGCCCGTTGGGCGTACACACCGTGGGCTGGAAGGCACCCACCGAGAACGAGCGCGCGCACGACTACCTCTGGCGCATACACCAGCAGATGCCGGGCGCCGGGGAAATCACGCTTTTCAACCGCAGCCACTACGAAGACGTCCTGGTGCCCCCCGTCAACGGCTGGATCACGCCGGAGGAAACTGCCCAGCGATATACGCAGATCAATGACTTTGAGCGCATGCTGACCGAGAACGGCACCGTCGTTCTCAAGTTCATGCTGCACATTGGTTTTGACGAGCAGCGCGTCCGGCTCCAGGAGCGCATCGACGATGTCACCAAGAACTGGAAGTTCAGCATGGGCGACCTGGATGCGCGCAAGCAATGGAAAGACTATCAGCAGGCCTATGAAGACCTGCTGAACGCCACCAGTACGACATGGGCGCCGTGGACGGTGGTGCCCGCGAACTCCAAGACACACCGCAACCTGATGATTGCGCTGCTGCTGCGGCAAGCCCTGTTAAAACTCGACCTGCGCTACCCGCCACCCGACCCCGCGCTTCATGGCATCAAGGTGATTTGATATCGAGGGTGACAAGTCCGGCTAAAGGCTGACTGTCCCCGCCTTCGCCAGCTGATGCCGCGGAACCGGCTTTGCCAGGCCGCAGACGACCAGCCCCCTTGGGGGGCAGCGCCCCACACAACGTGGGGGAGCGTGGGGGCGCGTTCTAGTGCCCGCCACCGAGGTAAGCCGCCTTGACCGCCGGGTCATCGCGCAGTTTGGCTGCATCGCCATGAACCGAGATGCGCCCGTTCTCAAGCACGTAGCCATAGTCTGCGACCTTGAGCGCAGCGGCCGCAAACTGCTCGACCAGCAGCATGGTCACGCCGCGTGATTTGAGGTCGGCAATGATGCGAAAAACCTCTTCCACCAGGATGGGTGCGAGGCCCATCGACGGCTCATCGAGCAACACGATTTCCGGGTTCAGCATCACGGCGCGGGCCATCGCCAGCATCTGCTGCTCACCGCCCGACAGCGTACCGGCCAGCTGGCTGCGACGCTCCTTGAGGCGCGGGAAAAGCTCCATCGCTTTTTCAAGATCGCCCTGTACATCGCCTTTCGGCCGGCTGCCCGTCAGACGCGGAAACGCCCCCAGCAGCAGGTTGTCCGTCACCGACATGGTGGCAAATACCCGCCGGCCTTCAGGCGAATGCGCCAGCCCCTGTTTGGCGATGGTGTACGACTCCAGCCCGTCAACACGCTTGCCATGAAGGGTGATCTCCCCCGCAGTCGGTTTGATCATGCCGGAGACGGCACGCATGGTGGTGGTTTTGCCCGCACCGTTGGAGCCGATCAGCGTCACCACCTTGCCCTTGGGCACTTCAATCGAGATGCCGTGGAGGACCTGGACCTTGCCGTAACCAGCTTCGAGATTTTTAATACTTAACATCTGATGTCCTTAAGCTGCCGTGCCGCCAAGATATGCCTCGATGACCTTCTCGTCAGCCTGCACCTCGGCTGGCTTGCCTTCGGAAATCTTCTGGCCGAAATCAAGCACAGAGACCGCATCACAAATGCTCATCACCACATCCATGTGATGCTCGATCAGGATGACGGTGATGCCGTGGTCACGAATCTTGCGGATGATGGCAATCAGCTCCTTGATGTCGGGCGCGGTCAGGCCCGCTGCGGGTTCATCAAGCAAAAGCAGTTGCGGATCGAGCGCCAGTGCGCGGGCAATCTCCAGCAGACGCTGCTTGCCGTAAGGCAGGTTGCGCGCTTCCTCCTGTGCAAGGCTGCCCAGGCCGACAAAGTTGAGCAGACCCAGGCCACGCTCGACAGCCGCTTTCTCTTCACGGTTGTAGCGCGGCGTGTGCAGCGAGACGTCCACGATATTGCTGTTGAAGGTGTGGTGCAGGCCCACCTGCACATTCTGCAACGCCGTCATCTCACCGAATAACTGCACGTTCTGGAAGGTTCGCGCGATGCCCGAAAGCGCAATGTCGGCAGAGGTACGCCCCACTACCGAGCGACCGGCAAAGTCAATGCTGCCGGCCGTCGGCACATAAATGCCGGTGAGCACGTTCATCATGGTGCTCTTGCCTGAGCCGTTGGGGCCGATCAGGCCGTGGATGGTGCCGCGCTTGACGCGCAAATCGACGTTGTTGATGGCCTTGAGGCCGCCGAACTGCATCAGCACGCTTTGCGCCACCAGGATATCGCTGCCGGTTTCTAGCGTGCCCGCGCTGGCGGCGATCATCACGGCGTCCTGAGCTGTATCTGCAGATGCGATACCGGCATCACCGGTACGCTCGGTCTTGCGCACAAACAGGCTGCGCGCAAACCCCACAATGCCATCCTGCAGGTAATAAACCACAAACAGGATCATCAGCCCGAAAATGCTGAGGCGCCAGTCGGTGATCGACTCCAGCCAGAATGAAAATCCGGCCAGCGCGATCGTGCCCACCACCGGAATCGCCATGTTTTTGGGCGTGGTGATTTTTTTCGCGATACCGATACCGGCGCCTGCAGCCATCAGCACTGCAAGCGTTGTCGCAACGATGCGAAAAAGTTCCAGGTCATCGAGCAGCTTGGGCAAAATCACGATGATGGCGGCACCCAGCAAGGCACCGGAGCGCGTCTTGCGCCCGCCCATGATGACCGCCAGCAAAAACAGCACGGTCAACTCGAAGTTGTAGGTGTTCGGCGAGATGTATTGCTCGGAATAGGCATACAGGCAACCGGCAAGACCCGCAAAGCCGGCGCTGATCACAAAGGCGTAAACCTTGTAGCGATACACCGACACGCCCATGCAATCAGAAGCCACAGGGCTGCCGCGCAAAGCTTCAAACGCACGGCCGAGTTGCGATTTGAGGATGCGGTGCACGACGACGAGTGAGATCACCATCAGCGCAAACACCATCCAGTAAAAACCATGTTCGCTCAATTGCTGGCCAGCGATGGAAGGCTTGGGAATCTTGATGCCGAGCGGGCCTTCGGTGAGAAAGGTCATCTCGTTGATCAAAATCTGGATGATGGTGCCGAATGCCAGCGTCACCATCGCCAGGTAAGGGCCGGTCACGCGCAAGGCTGGCAATGCCAGCAAGGCGCCAAAGCCGGCCGTCACGGCAATGCTGGCCGGGATGATGAGCCAGAGCGGCGCACCAAACTTCATGAACAGCACACCGGCGGTGTACGAGCCCACACCAAACAGCCCGGCATGGCCCAGTGACACCTGGCCGGTGTAACCGACCACGATGTCCAGGCCATACAGCAATATGGCGTAGATCATGATGGTGCCGGCCATGTGCACGTAGTACGAGTTGGACGTGAGCAGCGGCACAGCGGCCAGCAGGATCAGGCCCAGCACCGCAGCAATAAGGGTCTTGCGATTCATGTTCGTCAGACCTTTTTAATTGCGGTTTTGCCGAACAGGCCTGCAGGCTTGAAGGCCAGCACAAGCAGCAGCAGCACGAGGCCGGGTACATCCTTGTACCCGGTAGAGATATAAAACCCGGTGGTCGTCTCGGCCACACCCAGAATGATGCCGCCCAGGATGATACCCATGCCGCTGGTCAGGCCGCCAATGATGGCGACTGCAAAAGCTTTCAGGCCCAGCACCGCGCCCATGGTGGCGCCAGTCAGCGTGAGCGGCGCAATCAGCGCACCTGCGAATGCAGCGCTGGCAGATGACAGCGCATATGAAAAGGTAATCACCAGCCCGGTGTTGATGCCCATCAGTTTGGCCGCATCGCGGTCATTGAAGGTTGCGACCACAGCCTTGCCGTAAATCGTCTTGCGGTTGAAAAACTCGACCGCCAGCATCATCAGCACGGCACCGACAACGACGAGAATTTCCATCGGCAGCACATTCGCGCCAAACACCTTGAGGGGTGATTCGGGCAGCGGGGACGGAAACTTCAGGTCGTCACGGCCCCAGACATTCTCTGCAACGTTCTTGAAGATGATGCCCAGTGCAATCGTGGACATAATCCATCCGAACTCACTTTTGATCTTGATGGCCGGGCGCACACCGATGCGCTCGACCAGGCCGCCCTGAAACAAGCCAAACACAATGACCAGCGGCAGCATCAGCCAGTAATTGACACCCATGTTGACCAGCGTCAGCCCGACCATGGCGCCCAGCATGAGCGCATCACCCTGGCCGAAGTTGAGGGTGTCGGATGTCTGGAAGGTCAGCTGGTAACCGAAAGCGATGACCGCGTAGATCATGCCCAGCGCGACGCCGCTGTAGACAAGTTGTAGAAAAATTTCCATGGATGCAATTCCTGCAGTTTCGCGAAATGAGGCCAGCCGGCCAGATGCTCAAAGGCACAAAAAAAGCACCGCGAGAGCCTTGGGCCGACGCGGTGCTGCCTGTCAGTGGGTACAGACCCGGCTTATTTCTTGACCGCCTTCACGCGGACGTCACCGGCTTTTTTCATGTCTTCTGCATAGGCAAACACCACCTTGCCCTGCTTGACTTCGCCAAACACCGGAATGTTCGCCGTGATGGCGTCATGGTCGGCCTTGGTAAAAGGCTTGTCATAGGTTGTGACCACGCCGTCAACCTTGGCGTTCAGGTTTTCAAGTGCTTCCTTGATCTTGGTGCCATCCGTGCTGTTGGCCTGCTTGATGGCCGCTGCAAGCAGGTAGATCGAGTCATAGCCCTGGGCGGCAGAAACCGGCGAGTCAATGCGGTTGTTCTTGGGCTTGAAGGTCTTCAGGTAGGCATCGATGAACGCCTTGCGTTTGGGTGTGTCGGGTTGCTGGATGAAGGTCTGCGGCATGCGTGCGCCTTCACCGCCGGGGCCGGCGTTGTCGATGTAATTGGCCATCGACAGGGTCCAGCTGCCGACCATGGGAACTTTCCAGCCCAGCTTGGTCATGCCATTGGCGATCTGCGCCAGTTCAGGGCCAATGCCGTAGGTCAGCACGGCTTCAGCGCCGGCTTCCTTGGCCTTGAGCAACTGGGCCGTCATGTCGACGTCCTTGATGTTGAACTTCTCGACGGCGACCGGCTTGATGCCCTTGGCCGTCAGTGCTTTTTCAAGATCTTCGCGGCCCAGCTGGCCGTAGTTGGTGGAGTCCGCCAGGATGGCCACCTTCTTGAAGCCGCGGCGGGTGATCGCCTCTTCAACAATCATGGGCGCCTGGATGCTGTCATGCGCCGCATTGCGGAAGATGTAGTTCTCGGGTTCCTTGTCGAACTGGTGGGTGATGATGGAGCCGGTGGCCACATTGTTCATCACCGGAATCTTCGCTTCCTGGAAGAAGCGCTGTGACGCAAGTGCCACCCCGGTATTGATGTAGCCCACTGCGGCGGTAACTTTTTCCTTGCTGATCAGCTCCTGTGCAATCTGCACACCACGTTCGTTCTTGGCTTCGTCGTCACGCTCGACAACCTGCAGCTTGCGGCCCATGACGCCGCCGGCCTTGTTGATCTCGTCCACAGCCAGCCGCACGCCATCGCGCATGCTGACGCCCATGGACGACGAGCCGCCCGTGAAGGGGCCGGCAACGCCAATCTTGATCGGGTCAGCCGCAGAGGCGATGCCGGCAAAGCCAAAAATAGCGGTAGCCACGGCTGCCTGCGTTGCAAGTTTTGCAAAACGAATGTTCATGTTTGTCTCCAGTGTTAATAAAAATCCACGTTCACGCAGACCAGGGGCCTGCGCCATCCGAACGGGTTACCCCAAGTCTTTGCTGCTTGGGTGCAATCTGTAATCTATACGCTTTAGGTGATTCCTGTCTCGGTGTTTTCAGCAAACCGACAGGAATGCCCCGGGCAAACCCGATGAACTTTTTTAAATCGGCATCGCAAAAATTTTCATGCAGAAGACTCTGCGCACTCACCCGGTGCATCGACCGAAAAAACCCCGGGTTTACCCGCAATCGCGATTCTGAAAATCCCGCAAACATGAAAAACTGTTGCAGGCCTTTAGTTGACGTTTACGTAAACGTAATATCATGTGGGAAATTGATTGCTTGCATACGACCTGCATGCCACTGGCCCCAAACCACCCGCCCGACCCAGAGGAATACCCATGACCGACCTGTCAGCCGAATACAAGGCGCTCGCCAGCTACCGCCCCACACACAAGGTGCGTTTTGTCACTGCCGCGTCGCTGTTCGACGGCCATGATGCGGCCATCAACATCATGCGCCGCATCTTGCAGAGCATGGGCGCCGAAGTCATTCACCTGGGCCACAACCGTAGCGTTGACGAAGTCGTCACCACTGCCCTGCAGGAAGACGCGCAGGGCATTGCCATCAGCTCTTACCAGGGCGGGCATGTCGAATATTTCAAGTACATGGTGGACCTGCTCAAGAGCCGCGGCGGTGAGCACATCCAGGTGTTTGGCGGCGGCGGCGGCGTCATCGTGCCGCCGGAAATACGCGAACTGCATGCCTATGGTGTGACGCGCATCTACAGCCCCGAAGACGGCCAGAAGATGGGCCTGGCGGGAATGATCGGCGAGATGGTCATGCGCTGCGACAAGGACCTCACAGGCTTCGCACCGAAAGACATTCAGGCCATCGCAGGCCATGGCGAGATGAACTGGCGCGCACTCGCTCAGATGATCACTGCCCTGGAGAACGATAAAGCCGACCCGGCGCTGGTTGAAAAAATACGCAAGCAGGCACTGACCAAAAAAATCCCGGTGCTCGGCATTACGGGCACCGGTGGCGCCGGCAAGTCATCACTGACTGACGAGCTGATTCGCCGCCTGCGGCTGGACCAGAACGACGGGTTGCGCGTGGCCGTCATCAGCATTGACCCTTCGCGACGCAAGAGCGGTGGCGCATTGCTGGGCGACCGCATTCGCATGAATGCGATCAACCCCTGGACCGTTCCCCTGGCAGGAAAAAAAGACGCAGACAGCGGCCAACGTGTTTTCATGCGATCCCTGGCCACGCGCGACTTCGGCTCGGAGATCAGCCAGGCCCTGCCCGATGTGGTGGCCGCCTGCAAATGCGCAGGCTTCGACCTGATCATTGTCGAGACCTCCGGCATCGGACAGGGCGACGCCGCCATCGTGCCGCACGTCAATGTGCCCATGTATGTGATGACGCCCGAGTTCGGCGCGGCCAGCCAGCTTGAAAAAATCGACATGCTGGATTTCGCCGAATTTGTCGCCATCAACAAATTCGACCGCAAGGGCTCGCTCGATGCCCTGCGTGACGTCGCCAAGCAGGTCCAGCGCAACAAGGAAGCCTGGACCACACCGACAGAAAAAATGCCGGTCTTCGGCACCATGGCCGCCCGCTTCAACGACGACGGCGTGACCGCGCTGTACCAGGCCCTCAAGCCGCGTCTGGCCGGGTTGGGCCTCAAGCTCAAAGATGGCAGCCTGCCGGTCGTCGATGTGCGCCACAGCACCAACCAGACCCCGGTCGTGCCAGCCGCCCGCACGCGTTACCTCGCAGAAATCAGCGACACCGTGCGCGGCTACAAAAAGCGCGCGCGCCAGCAGGCCAAACTCGCCCGTGAAGTGCAGCAACTCCAGGCTGCAGCCGACATGCTGAAGATAGACAAGCCTGAACGCGCACCTGCGGCCGAAGCGGCGCTTGACCTCGCCAGCCAGCGGCAACTGCGCATGGACGGCGACGCACGCTCCCTGCTGGCCCAGTGGCCTGACATGCAAAAAGCTTACGCCGGCGAAGAGTACGTCGTGAAGATCCGTGACAAGGAAATCCGCACCGCGCTGACAACAAAGTCCCTCTCGGGCACGACGATTCGCAAGGTCGCCTTGCCGAAATACGAAGACCACGGCGAAATCCTGAACTGGCTGATGCTGGACAACGTGCCCGGCAGCTACCCCTACACTGCCGGCACCTTTGCCTTCAAGCGCGAAGGTGAAGACCCGACCCGCATGTTTGCCGGTGAAGGCGACCCCTTCCGCACCAACACGCGCTTCAAGCTGCTCAGTGAAGGCATGGCGGCCAAGCGCCTGTCCACCGCGTTTGACTCGGTCACGCTCTACGGCAACGATCCGCACCTGCGCCCTGACATCTACGGCAAGGTCGGCAACTCCGGCGTGTCGATTGCGACGCTCGACGACATGAAGGTGCTGTACGACGGCTTTGATCTGTGCAACCCGTCGACCTCGGTGTCCATGACCATCAACGGCCCGGCGCCGTCCATCCTGGCGATGTTCATGAACACCGCCATCGACCAGAACCTGGACAAGTTCAAAAAAGACAACGGCCGCGACCCGACGGCGACCGAAGCCGCCAAGATCCGCGAATGGGTGCAGGAGAACGTGCGCGGCACCGTGCAGGCCGACATCCTGAAGGAAGACCAGGGCCAGAACACCTGCATCTTCTCGACCGAGTTCAGCCTCAAGGTCATGGGCGATGTGGCGCAGTACTTTGTGCACAACAAGGTGCGCAACTTCTACAGCGTCTCCATCAGCGGTTATCACATCGCCGAGGCCGGCGCCAACCCGATCTCCCAGCTGGCCTTCACGCTGTCCAACGGTTTTACCTTTGTTGAAGCGTACCTGGCGCGCGGGATGCACATTGATGACTTTGCACCCAACCTGAGCTTCTTCTTCAGCAACGGCATGGACCCGGAATACACCGTGATGGGCCGCGTGGCGCGCCGCATCTGGGCTGTGGCCATGAAAGAGAAATACGGCGCGAACGAGCGCAGCCAGAAGCTCAAGTACCACATCCAGACCTCAGGCCGCAGCCTGCATGCGCAGGAGATCCAGTTCAACGACATCCGCACCACGCTGCAGGCGCTGATCGCGATTTACGACAACTGCAACTCGCTGCACACCAACGCGTTTGATGAAGCCATCACCACGCCGACCGAAGAATCGGTGCGCCGCGCCATGGCCATCCAGCTCATCATCAACCGCGAATGGGGCCTGGCCAAAAACGAGAACCCCTCACAGGGCGCCTTCATCATCGAAGAGCTGACCGAGCTGCTTGAAGAAGCCGTGCTGCTGGAGTTTGAACGCATCGCCGAGCGCGGCGGCGTGCTGGGCGCGATGGAGACGGGCTACCAGCGCGGGCGCATCCAGGACGAATCCATGCACTACGAGATGTTGAAACACACTGGCGAGCTGCCCATCATCGGCGTCAACACCTTCCGCAACCCGCATGGCGACGCCGTACAGGACAAGCTCGAACTGGCCCGCTCGACCGAAGAAGAAAAGCAGAGCCAGCTCAAACGCCTGGAGGCCTTCCACGCGCTGCATGCCGAGGAATCACCGGCGATGCTCAAGCGCCTGCAGCAGGCCGTCATTGAAAACCTCAACGTGTTCGAGGTGCTGATGGACGCCGTGCGCGTCTGCTCGCTCGGGCAGATCACCAGTGCGCTGTTTGAAGTCGGTGGCCAGTACCGACGGAACATGTAGCCAGACGGAGCGCCCTGACAATGGCGCATGGCCACCCCGGTTACCAATAGCCCCTCCGCCCCAGGCCAGAACGCCTGGACGCTCCACTGCGACGGCAGCGCCTTCCCCAATCCCGGCCACATGGGCTTGGGCGGCGTGCTCGTCGCGCCTGACGGTACACGCCATACGCTGTCCGAACCAGCTGCCGGCAAGGGCTGCAACAACGAAGCCGAAGCGCGCGCCATGATGGCGGCGCTGCATGAAGCGAAGCGCCTGGGCGCGGACTGCGTGCGCGTCCACAGCGACAGCCGCGTCGTCGTGGATCAGCTCACAGGCGATGGCGGCCAGCCGATAGCGCGCCTGAACGCCCTGTTCACGGAACTGCGAACGCTGCTGGCGACGTTCAGCGCCAGCAGCGTGAAGTGGATACCGCAGCACCGCAACAACGAAGCCGATGCGCTGGCGCGTGCCGCAGCGGGCCTGCCTGCGCGGCCCGCCATCGCCGGCGTTAGAGGCAAGGCCCGAAAGGCCTGATTTATGGGAGCCATTGGGAGTCCGTCAAAATGTAAAGTCGACTTTACATTTTGGCGCTTGGCACCGGAAAACCGACTGGAAAACACCCCAAAAGCCTCTTTTCAGCCTTTTTCAGGTACAAAAAGTGCCTTCAGGCCAATAAATACGGGCGTGAGCAGCTATTAATAAAGTAGCAAAAATACGAAACTCCTGCGGCATCACGTCTGCCACGCCCAGCCCCGGCCGCCAGCGGTCAGCGCTTAACCGCGCCGGGAAAAAGCCACCCATGCACGGTCAGCCGCCGATCGCCCGCCATGCCGACTACGGGATTCCGAAGCGCCAGCCTCTGGCCGGCATCATGCGACCTGTTGAGCGATTTGCCCGTCCGTGTAGCAGGCAGGCCGCCAAGCGGCTTTTAGTCTTGTCGATCAGGTGTTTTGATCGGCAGCGACGCCGTGCGCTCAGGCCGCGACGCGGCTCGCGCGCTCGGCACCTTCCCTCAGCGCAGACAGCTTCATCCACGTCACGACCGGGTCGATCTTGCCGTAGTTGGCAAAGGTGCCGAAACCGCAATCGGTGCTGGCGACGACGCGGTCATCGCCCATGAAGGCGGTGTAGCGCTCAATGCGCTGGCGTATCAGTTCGGGGTGCTCGACGTAGTTCGAGCAGCTGTCGATCAGGCCGGGCGCAAGGATCTTGTCGTCGGCCAGGCCGGCACCCTGCCATATTTCCCACTCGTGCTCATGGCGGGGATTGGCCGCCTCGAACAGGATGGTCGATGGCCGTGCGGCGAGGATGGGGTCAATTACCTTTTCAAGGGCGATGTCGCAGTGATGCGGGCCTTCGTAGTTGCCCCAGCAGATGTGCATGCGCAGCTTCTCGCGCGGGATGTTGC
>JAZKCB010000125.1:0-58817 GCA_040388335.1 Pseudomonadota bacterium
ACTTCATGACCAAGCACGAGAGCGAAAAAATCGTGCGCAAGGAATGCAAGGTGCCGTGGACGGTTTTTCGCCCTGCCATGGTGGTGGGGGACAGCACCACCGGCGAGATGGACAAGATTGACGGCCCTTACTACTTCTTCAAGCTGATCCAGCGCATGCGCCAGTTGCTGCCGCCGTGGATGCCGGCCGTGGGCCTGGAGGGCGGACGCGTGAACATCGTGCCGGTTGACTTTGTCGTTGACGCACTCGACCACATCAGCCACAAAACCGGCATCAGCAAGAAGTGCTTCCACCTGGTGGATCCGGTGGGTTACCGCGTGGGCGATGTGCTGGACATCTTCAGCCGTGCTGCGCATGCACCGAGGATGAATCTGTTCGTGAACGCAGCCCTGCTGGGCTTCATTCCGCGCGGTATCAAGAAAAGCCTGATGGCGCTGGCGCCCGTCCGCCGCATCCGCAATGCCGTGCTGGCTGATCTTGGCCTGCCTGAAGACATGCTGACTTTTGTCAACTATCCGACACGCTTTGACAGCCGCGACATGACCGCTGCGCTCAAGGGCTCGGGCATTGCGGTGCCGAATTTGAAAGACTATGCCTGGCGCCTGTGGGACTACTGGGAGCGTCACCTCGACCCCGACCTGCACATCGACCGCTCATTGCGCGGTACCGTCAATGGCAAGGTCGTGCTGATCACAGGCGGTTCATCAGGCATCGGTTTGGCCGCAGCGCACAAGTTTGCGGATGCAGGCGCCATCACCATCATCTGCGGCCGCGACCAGGACAGGCTGGATGAAGCCTGCAAGGAGGCCAAGGGCAAGGGCTATAACTTCATCGCTTATCCGGCCGACATTGCAGATATGGCCGATTGCGACCGCTTCATCAAGGAATTGATCACCAACCATGGCGGCGTTGACTTTTTGATCAATAACGCCGGTCGTTCCATACGGCGCGCCATCGAAGCGAGCTATGACCGCTTTCATGACTACGAGCGCACCATGCAGCTCAACTACTTTGGCTGCCTGCGCGTGACCATGGGCCTGTTGCCGGGCATGGCTGCCAAACACAAGGGCCATGTGGTGAACATCAGCTCCATCGGCGTGCTGACCAACGCGCCGCGCTTCTCTGCCTATGTGGCCTCCAAGGCCGCGCTGGATGCATGGACGCGTTGCGCATCAAGTGAGTTCGCCGATGTCGGCATCAGCTTTACCACCATCAACATGCCGCTGGTGCGCACGCCCATGATTGCGCCGACCAACCTGTACAACAACGTACCGACGCTGTCGCCTGAAGAGGCCGCAGACATGATTGCCGACGCCTGCATCTCCAAACCGGTGCGTATCGCCACCCGCTTGGGTATCACCGGTCAGGTCATGCATGCACTGGTGCCGCGCATCGCGCAGATCGCCATGAACACCAGCTTCCGCATGTTCCCGGACTCCTCGGCCGCCAAGGGCGCAAAACACGGCGACAAGGCTGCCAAGCCCCAACTGTCGGCAGAAGCGGTGGCCATGCAGCAGATGATGCGCGGCATTCACTTCTGACAAGGCGACCGGTGTGTCCTGCCGGCAGGGTGGCATGGGATAATTTGCGGCGGTAGCAACTGCATCGTCAACAAGGATTTCCATGCTTCTCGTCACCGGTGGCGCCGGTTTTATAGGCGCCAATTTTGTGCTGGACTGGCTCGGACAGTCGGACGAGCCGCTTGTGAATCTCGATAAATTGACCTATGCGGGTAATTTGCAGAACCTGAGCGCGCTCAATGGCGACTCGCGGCACCTGTTTGTGGAGGGTGATATCGGCGACGCGACCCTGGTCGGTGATCTGTTGCGTAAGCACGAGCCGCGGGCCATCGTCAACTTTGCGGCCGAGTCCCACGTGGACCGCTCCATCCATGGGCCGGAGGATTTCATCCAGACCAATATCGTTGGCACCTTTCACCTGCTTGAGGGGACGCGCGCGTACTGGGGTGGCTTGCCTGAGGATGAAAAAAGGAATTTCCGTTTTCTGCACGTCTCGACAGACGAGGTTTACGGCTCATTGGGCGGCGATGACGCTGCATTCAACGAGTCCAACCGTTACGAACCCAATAGCCCCTATTCGGCAAGCAAGGCGGCGAGCGACCACCTTGTCAGGGCCTACCACCACACCTATGGCCTGCCGGTTCTGACGACCAACTGCAGCAATAACTACGGCCCCTACCATTTCCCGGAAAAACTCATACCGCTGATGATCGTAAACGCATTGGCGGGCAAACCGTTGCCGGTGTATGGCGACGGCATGCAGATACGCGACTGGCTGTATGTCAAAGACCACTGCAGCGCGATCCGCCGTGTGCTGGAGGCGGGCCGGACCGGTGAGGTCTACAACGTGGGTGGATGGAACGAGAAGCCCAACATCGACATCGTGCACACGATTTGTGCGCTGCTCGATGAATTGCAGCCGAGGCAGGACGGTGCCAGCTACAAGGCGCAAATTTCGCATGTCACTGACAGGCCGGGGCATGACCGACGCTACGCCATAGACGCAGGAAAGATACAGCGTGAGCTGGGGTGGAAGCCTGCCGAGACCTTTGAGAGCGGCATCCGCAAGACCGTGCAGTGGTATCTGGGCAATGCGCAATGGGTGGAGCAGGTTCAGAGCGGTGCCTACCGCGAATGGACGGCCCTGCAATACGGACAGGCACAGAAGGCGGCCGCTTGAAAATATTGCTGTTGGGTTCTGCCGGCCAGGTCGGCTGGGAGTTGCAGCGCAGCCTGGCGCCGTTAGGCCAGCTTGTTGTGCTGGACCGGCGCAGCACCGATTTTTGCGGTGACCTCGCCAATGTGTACGGTCTGGCAGAGACCGTACACAAGATCGGGCCGGATGTTATCGTCAATGCTGCGGCTTACACGGCTGTCGACAAGGCCGAAAGCGACAGGGAAACTGCGCATGCCGTGAATGCGGTCGCACCGGGTGTGCTAGCCGAGGCGGCAAGCAGAGCTGGGGCGTGGCTAGTGCACTATTCAACCGACTACGTTTTTGACGGCGGCGGGAGCAAGCCCTGGGAGGAAACGGACCCGACGGGGCCTTTGAGCGTCTATGGCAAAACCAAGCTGGAGGGCGAGGAGCGCGTTTCCGCCGGCTGTGCCAATCACATCATTTTGCGCACCAGCTGGGTATACGCTGCGCGCGGCGGCAACTTTGCTAAAACAATGCTGAGGCTGGCAGGTGAACGTGAGCGACTGACGGTCGTCAACGACCAGTTCGGGGCGCCCACCGGGGCGGACTTGCTGGCTGATGTCACTGCGCACATCGTCAGGAGCGCGCTGGCGCAAAGTACACATGGTGCCGCGGGTACCTATCACCTCGCTGCCGCCGGCGAAACCTCATGGCACGGCTATGCGCAGTTTGTGGTGGGTGAGGCACTCAAGGCTGGCAGGCCTCTCAAGGCTTCGCCGGACACCGTGGACCCTGTGCCTGCCAGCGCCTTTCCGACACCTGCGGTCAGACCCGGCAATTCTCGACTGAACACCGCTAAACTTCGCGCACGCTTTGGGCTTGAGCTGCCCGCATGGCAGCTGGGCGTCGCCCGTTTGCTGGCCGAAATAACCTGAACTCATTCATGACACAACGCAAAGGCATCATCCTCGCCGGAGGCTCGGGTACACGGCTGCATCCGGCCACGCTGGCGATCAGCAAGCAGCTGTTGCCGGTCTATGACAAACCGATGGTGTACTACCCGATAAGCACCTTGATGGTCGCTGGCATACGCGAGATCCTCATCATCAGCACGCCACAGGATACGCCGCGCTTTGAGCAACTGCTGGGCGATGGTTCACAGTGGGGCATGAATCTTCAGTATGCGGTGCAGCCAAGCCCGGACGGCCTCGCACAGGCTTTCATCATTGGTGAAAAATTCCTGGCCGGGGCTCCAAGTGCGCTGGTGCTTGGCGACAATATTTTTTACGGGCATGACCTGCAAAAGCTCCTGATGCAGGCTGATGCAAACGCAAAGGGCGCCACGGTTTTTGCCTACCACGTGCAGGATCCGGAGCGTTATGGTGTCGTTGCCTTTGATGCCGAAGGCAGGGCCAGCAGCATCGAAGAAAAACCGGCGCAGCCCAAAAGCAGCTATGCCGTGACCGGCCTGTATTTTTACGATGAACAAGTGGTCGACATTGCCAAGTCCATCAAGCCCAGTGCGCGTGGCGAACTCGAAATCACTGCGGTCAATCAGGCCTATCTGCAGAATGGCAGCCTGAACGTGCAAATCATGCAGCGCGGCTATGCCTGGCTGGATACTGGTACGCACGACAGTTTGCTGCAGGCGGGCCAGTTTATTGCCACGCTAGAACATCGACAAGGGTTGAAAATATCCTGCCCCGAGGAAATCGCATGGCGTAGCGGCTTTATTGATGATCTCGCCCTAGCAAAACTTGCTGAGCCATTGGCAAAAAATGGTTACGGACAATATCTGATGCGTTTGCTGCAGGATCGCCGATTGCCATGAAAGCCATCGCAACTTCTATTGATGGCCTCATGGTGATTGAGCCTCAGGTCTTTGGCGATACCCGTGGTTTTTTCTTCGAAAGTTTTAACCAACGCGAGTTCAATACTGCGACCAATACAGATTTCAACTTTGTTCAGGATAACCAGAGCCGTTCTTCCAAGGGCGTACTACGCGGACTGCACTATCAGGTAGGGCAACCTCAAGGCAAGCTTATTCGTGCCGTACAGGGTTCGGTGTTTGATGTTGCTGTGGACATCCGTGTAGGTTCACCAACTTTTGGTCAATGGTACGGCATCGAACTGACTGGAGATGGTCATCGCCAACTCTGGGTGCCGCCCGGGCTGGCGCATGGGTTTCTTGTACTGAGCGACAGCGCTGTTCTTCTGTACAAGACGACTGACTATTACGCTCCGGCGTTGGAGCGTTGTATCGCCTGGAATGACCCAGAGCTTGCGATCAAGTGGCCACTGGCTGGCGCTCAGCCAACCCTCTCGGTCAAAGATCAGTCTGGCACGGCTTTGTCTGCTGTGAAACCCTGACCCTGCATTCAGTTATCTCGGGTCAGTGAGAAACGCCGTGGCTGCCGAGCACATGCGCCGCCGTCCTCCACATGATGTACAGGTCGAACGTTAAAGAGTGGCGGCGCAGGTATTCCACGTCCAGAGCTACTTTTTGAGGGATAGGCAATTCGTCGCGCCCGTTAATCTGGGCCCAGCCGGTAAGGCCCGGAACCAGCTTGTCCACGCCATACTCCGTTCTAAGTGCAATCAGGTCATCCTGATTGAACAGGGCTGGACGTGGTCCGACAAAACTCATATCACCCTTCAATATGCTCCAGAGTTGGGGAAGTTCGTCCAGGCTGCTCTTTCTGAGAAAAGGCCCGATAGGCGTCAGGTGGCTTGCAGGATCGGTCAACAAATGCGTGGCCAGTTCCGGCGTGCCAATCCGCATGCTACGGAATTTCGGCATCTGAAAAATGCGGTTGTTTTTGCCGACACGGTCAGACCAGTAAAGAGCCGGTCCTGACGACGTTAATCTGACCATCAAGGCTACAAAGGCGATGGGGATGACCAGTAGCGTGATCAGCAAAATGGCCAGTGCCAGATCAAATAGTCGTTTCAAACCAGTACCCAGTTGTTGGACTCGATCACATCAGGAAATAAGTCGGGTGATATCAATGCAGCTCCAGCTAGAACGTTTTCGCCTGTCACAACTTTGTGCGGTGAGTTTTTATGGAATGGTTGCGGGTCTGGCCTCAACATCATTTCATTTTTAATGAAGATGACACTGATGGCCGATAGCCGCAGTGTTTTATCAGGCGGCTCACGATTCTAGCCTTCGCCAATTCACAAAGCTTTGGCATTGAGCCAAAGTTACCGGACGCATCGTTTGGACAGGGTAAACTGTTGTGTTCAATTCATGAACAGTGATTTTGGGAGTTATCCGGCGGCACCTCAAATGACTTTGAAACTGAAGATTTATCAATATGTCTGCTGATGAAGCGCTTTTTGAAGTTTTGCGTGTGCTGCAGGCAAATCCGTGCATAAACCAACGGACACTGGCAAACACTTTGGGAATCAGTCTTGGTAAAACCAACTATTGTCTGAAGGCCCTAATTGGCAAGGGGCTCGTCAAGGTGCAGAATTTTCGCAGCAGCAATAACAAACTTGCGTATTCGTATTTATTAACAGCTTCGGGGATTGCAGAAAAAGCCAACCTGACTGCACGGTTCCTGAAAAGGAAGGTTGTGGAGTATGAGACCTTAAGCCGTGAAATAGAGCAATTGCGGAATGAACTTGAAGATCCCGGCTACAACCCTGGCGCATCCTTCAAGTCGGGAATCGTGGTGACCTCATCTTGAAAAATCACTTTAGGGATCTGTTGCTGGTCAGACTGTGGAATCATTTGAGCCGCCGGCGTCGGCGCCAGTTCCTGCTGCTTCTGGTGTTGATGCTTGTATGCGCGCTTGCAGAGGTGCTGAGCCTTGGCGTGGTGCTACCTTTTCTGGCGGTGCTTACCGCACCTGAACGTGTGTATGCCCACGCTGGCGTGGCATCAGTCGCCCAATTCTTCGGTTTCGTTTCTTCGGATCAGTTGCTCCTGCCCATTACGGCGGCGTTCATACTCGCGGCGATTGCAGCAGGCGCATTGAGAGTAGTCTTGTTATGGGCAAGCAGCAGGCTTGCATTCGGAAGTGGCGCGGACCTCAGCCTGGATATCTATCGCCGCACCCTTTATCAGCCTTATTCCGTTCACGCTTCACGGAACAGTAGTGATGTCATCAGCGGCATTACTCTTAAGGTGGCGACTGCTGTTTCAGTTTTGAATCAGTTACTGACGCTCATCAGTTCAACAGTTTTGTTAACGGCCATTACGTTGGCACTTGTCGCGATTGACCCCAAAATTGCTCTGGTTGCCATTGTGGCGTTTGGCGGGGCTTACGGAGTTATTTCATCATTCTCAAGACGAAAGCTCAAGCAGAATAGCCAACGCATTGCCGCAGGACAAACTCAGGTCGTCAAGGCGCTTCAAGAGGGTCTGGGCGGAATTCGAGATGTACTTCTTGATGGCACTCAGCCGATTTATTGCAATGTCTTTCATCGGGCCAGCCAGCAGCTCAGGCATGCGCAGGGCGACAATCTTTTTCTGGCTGGTAGCCCGCGGTTCGCGATGGAATCGCTTGGCATGGTTCTGATTGCCGCTCTGGCTTATGCTCTGACAAAGCAACCGGGCGGTATGGCTACCGCATTACCCGTGCTCGGAGCCTTGGCACTCGGTGCTCAAAGGTTGCTGCCGGCTTTGCAGCAGGCTTATAACGCATGGGCGACCATTCGGGGAAGTCAGGCTTCCCTGCGCCAGACCATTGAAATGCTTGATCAGCCGATGGCCGATGAATTGCTATCACCCCCGCCGGCTCCTTTGCGACTACACCATGCCGTGCGGTTTGAAGGTGTCGGGTTTCGTTACTCGGACAACGGGCCTTGGGTACTCGATAAGGTCAGTCTGGAAATTTTAAAGGGCGCAAAGGTTGCATTTGTGGGAAGTACGGGTAGTGGGAAGAGTACAACCCTCGATTTGCTGATGGGGTTGATAAGTCCTGTACATGGCAGGTTCCTGGTAGACGATTGCCAGCTTTCTGGCAATCAGCTAAGGGCATGGCAACGGAGTATTGCACATGTGCCGCAAAGCATTTTTCTGGCCGATTCAACAGTAGCCCAAAACATTGCACTGGGTATACCAGCTGACGAGATCGATATGGCGCGGGTGCGCCATGCTGCGGCGCAGGCGCACATCTCCGATTTTATCGAGGCCAGCCCTCAGGGATACGGTACGATGGTTGGGGAGCGCGGTGTGCGATTGTCTGGCGGTCAGCGGCAGCGAATTGGCATTGCAAGAGCACTGTACAAAGAGGCTGATGTGCTTGTTTTCGACGAGGCTACCAGTGCGCTAGACAATACTACCGAGCACTCTGTGATGGAGGCAATTAGCGAGTTAGGCGGGCACCTGACCATTATTTTGATTGCGCACCGTTTAACGACCGTGAAAGCGTGCGATACGATTTTTGAGCTTGAAAATGGCCAGATAGTGGCTCAAGGGTCGTACGATCATTTGCTTTTGCATAGCCCAGGCTTCAGGCGGATGGCGGCCACGGTGGCGAAATCACAATGACAGCTATCGTTTTTTCAGCCGAGTACAAAAAGCACCAATGTCGTGGTTCTTGTTTTTTGTTGCGCTTATCCACGACTTCGGAATTTCGTTCAGCATGAAAAAGCGGCGAATTCTTATCACCGGTGGGAGCGGACTTCTTTCATTGAATTGGGCGTGCGCTCTGCGTGATGTATGGGATGTGACTTTGGGAACCCATCGGCACTCAGTCGAACTGTCTGGCGTTGCTTCATATCCATTGAATCTGGACGATCCCGTTCGGTTGTCAGCTGAACTTGGGGAATTGTTGCCCGAACTCGTGGTGCACACAGCTGGTTTGACAAGTGTGGATCGCTGCGAACAATTTCCATTACTCGCACAGCAGGCAAATGTAGAGATCGCAGAGAATGTTGCCTGCGCAACAGTCGCAGCAGGTGCCAGGCTAATTCACATCTCGACTGATCACCTGTTTTCTGGCCTGAAAAGCATGTCTTCCGAAGTCGAGAAGGCGGCGCCGGTAAATCACTACGGCAAGACCAAAGCGCTGGCAGAAAGCGCAGTCATGAGGGCGAATCCGAATGCACTCGTTGTACGCACCAACTTTTTTGCATGGGGGCACGCCGCAAGGCAGTCTTTTACCGATTGGCTGATTTGTAACCTTCGGGCCGGCAAGGCGTTGCCGCTGTTTGATAATGTTTTCTTTACGCCCATCCTTGCCGATGAACTGGCCTTCGCAGCGCATGAGCTCCTTGACCAGGGTGCATCAGGGGTTTTTAATCTAGTTGGTGACCAACGACTCTCCAAATATGAGTTTGCTTGTGCTGTGGCAGATCACTTCTCGCTGCCCATGGAGTTGCTGTCGCGGCACAGTTTCGATGGCTCAGAGTTGATCGCGGCACGTCCGCACGATATGTCGCTTGACAACAGCAAGGCACGAGCGATGCTGGGGCGGAGTCTTGGCGATGTACAGCAATTCCTGGTTGCACTGCGCCAGCAGGAACTCGCCGGGCGCAATATCGAGTTATTAAAGTCAGTGAAACCAAAATAAGAATGGACTTGACGTGAGCATGATTTCATACGGTCGCCAGCATATCGATGAAGACGACATCCGAGCTGTTGTACTTTGTCTTCGCAGCAATGCGCTGACACAAGGCCCCATGGTTGCGGAGTTCGAGAAGACAGTTGCGCGCTATGTTGGCGCTCGTTATGCGGTTGCCGTGTCGAGCGGAACAGCCGGTCTCCATATGGCCGCGCTGGCGGCAGGGGTCGGCCCCGGCAACGCCTTGTTGACGTCACCAATCACATTTGTCGCGACGTCCAATGCCGCAGTGTATGCCGGAGCGATGCCCCTGTTCGCAGATGTCGACCCGGAGACCATCAACATCTCTCCATCTGCTATAGAGAAAAAGCTGCGTGAACACCCTGAAATCCGGGTTATCAGCCCGGTGCATTTTTCAGGCCTGCCATGCGACATGGTGGCCATCAAGAAGATGGCAGATGGCGCCGGCGCTGTGATCGTTGAGGATGCTGCTCATGCATTGGGTTCGCGTTACGCCGACGGTTCGCCGGTGGGTAACTGCAAGTACTCGCTGATGACCGTCTTTTCCTTCCACCCGGTGAAGTCCATCACCACCGGAGAGGGCGGGCTGATCACCACCAACGACGAAGAGACATACCGCAAATTGCTCCGCCTGCGCAGCCACGGAATCAACAAGGAGGCGGACACCTACCAGCTGCCCGAGAACGCGCAGACCGACGGTATTCCCAATCCTTGGTATCACGAGATGCAGGAGTTGGGCTTTCACTACCGCATTACTGACATCCAGTGCGCGCTCGGCGTTTCGCAGATGAAAAAGCTTGACACTTTTGTTTGGCGCAGGCGAGCGCTCGCCAAGCGCTACGACGCAGCCTTCGCCGGTCCAAATTTGATTAAGCCTGCCCAGACCACCGGCCGTGACCAGAGTGCGCACCACCTCTACCCGGTACGCATCGACTTTGCTGCGGCGGGTACCACCCGCGCGTTGTTTATGGGCGAGTTGCGCCAGCGCGGCGTGATCGCCCAGGTCCACTACATTCCGGTCACCATGCAACCCTTTTACCAGCGGCTGGGCTGCGTCAACGCCGACTACCCGCAAGCCAACGCGTATTACGCCGAAGCGTTGAGCCTGCCGCTGTACGTCGACTTGACCGATGCGCAGCAGGACTCGGTCATCGCCTTGTTGCTGGAGCTGCTTGGATGAAACTGGCGCTCGGCACCGCCCAGTTCGGGCTTGCTTACGGAATCGCCAGTCCGCAGCCGCAGATTGCGTATGCGGAGTCGAAGGCCATCATTGACTATGCCACCGGTCAGGGCATGACTGTTCTGGACACCGCGATGGGTTATGGAGAAAGTGAAGCGCGGCTCGGTGAAATTGGCGTCCAGGGTTGGAAGGTCATTTCCAAGATACCGGAAGTACCGGCTGGACAAAATGCCACCACCTGGATTACCGGCGCGGTTAAGTCATCACTGGAAAAATTAAAAATCGCTTCGCTTTACGGCTTGCTTCTTCATCGACCGGCTCAGCTGCTCGGCGATAGAGGCCCGGAAATTCATGCTGCCTTGCAGTGCCTGAAGGCCGACGGCCTGGTGGAAAAAACAGGCGTCTCGATTTACCAACCGTCCGAGCTTGAAGGTGTTTTTTCTGTCGGCGAGGTTGATCTGGTGCAGTCGCCGCTCAGCGTACTGGACAGGCGCCTCATCACATCGGGCTGGCTGGATCGGCTGGCCGATCGCGGGGTGGAAGTTCATGCCCGCTCGGTTTTTCTGCAAGGACTTCTTTTGATGTCTGCCGACCAAAGACCGGCAAAGTTTGATCGTTGGTCCGGCTTATGGGCTAGTTACCACGAGTGGGTCACGGCCACCGGCTTGTCGCAGCTGCAAGCCTGTCTTGCGTATGTGTCGGCGATTCCACAGGTTCGGCAAGTGGTGGTCGGCGTAAACGGGTTGAGCCATATCAAGGAAATATTGCAAGCTCAAGCAAACCGGGCACCAAGTTGGTCGCCAGACCTGGCCACCGACGACGAAGAACTTCTCAATCCGCTTGCCTGGCTGAAACTTTCATGAATCTCTCAAACATACTGGATGACATCGGGATTGAAAGGCGGCGGCGCCTTCTGGGCTTGCTGGAACCTGACCCGCATGCGCTTGTTTTGTGGAACCGCGCCATGGCTGCCTTGCCGGACCAGGCGGAGCGGGACCGACTTGCTCATGCATTCCTCTTTGCCAAGGAAATCAAGTACCACCATGTGGGCCTGACGAGCGACATCTACTTCTCGCACCCTTTAAGGGTTGCTGGCCTTGCGACACTGATGTCGGGCACGCAGGATTCCGGGATCGGCGTGCTCGCCGTTTTGCACAATGTTCTGGAAGTGTCCGACGTATCCGCGGAAAAACTGTCTTCGGTCTTTGGCGGTGAGATATCGAATCAGATAAAGGCGCTGACCGTTGAACGGGATGTTCAATGGGATAAAGCCTACAAAACGGGCTATTACGGCAAGCTGATGGAGGGGCCGCTTTCCGCGCGCGTTGTGAAAATCGTCGACAAGCTGGACAACCTTTTCGTGCTGGGCCTCAATCCCGACGCATCCGTGAGGGAAAAGTACCTTGCAGAGATAGAGGATTTCGTTCTCCCGATGACGGTGGACTCATTGCCCAAGCTCACAGCCTATATGCGGGATCTTGTCCGGGATTGCCGTTCAACCGGGTTTATCGAACGTCCGGTTGCCCATAACTTGAAAGAAGAAACATGAATCTGGGTCTTGATGGCCGCGTGGCTATAGTTTGTGGTGCTAGCAAGGGAATGGGTTTTGCCAGTGCGCAAGCCCTGGCGCTGCATGGTGTGAAGGTCCTCATGCTTGCACGCGACCCCTCCGCGCTGGAGGCTGCCGCCAAGGCAATCTCGGCCGAGGGCGGAGTGGTTGAGGCCTACGCGGGCGATGTACGGAATCCCGATCTGGCGCAGCTTGCCGTGGATCGCTGCGAGGCACTGTGGGGGTCGGTCGACATCCTCGTCAACAACGCCGGCGGCCCTCCCATGGGTTCGTTCCTGGAGCATGATGCCATGGCCTGGGAGGCTGCGATCCAGACCAACCTCTTGAGCGTGGTGCGCTTTTGCAAAGCGGTTGCACCCGGCATGAAGTCGAAAAACTGGGGGCGCATCGTTTCGATTACGTCCACTGTAGCCAAGGAGCCGTCGCCTGCGATGGTTTTGTCCGCAACTACCAGGGCGGGCGTCTCCGCATTCTCCAAGACGCTGGCCATCGAACTGGCCCAATTCAATATCTCCGTGAACGTCATATGCCCAGGCGGCGTTCTGACCGATCGTCTTGTAGGCCTGTTGCAAGCCCGAGCCGAGCGGGAGAAAAGGGAATACCAGGACATTCTTCTGGAGAGCCAGGCGTCTATCCCTGCCAAGCGATTTGCCGAGCCAGGTGAGATTGCCGACGTGATCCTTTTCCTGGCCTCCGAAAGCGGCGGATACGTGAACGGCGTCAGTCTTTCCGTCGATGGCGCACTGACGAAAGCGTATACCTAAAGTGCTGTTCCAGCCGGATCTGTTCTCCATGTCGCGGCCCGGATGGGTCGGAGTGGGCGCTAGCATGACGGCCGGCCTGGATGAAATTTTGTCTCGACTCCCGCAAGCCCTTCTTCCTTTGGTAGGAGACCCGGAGCAGTCCGATGCGCTGGGCATCAATTCAAACAATTTTCGCTTGAACACGGCCAGGGGAGTCTTCGTGCTCAAGCGCTGGTCGGACCAGGCCGCTCCTCGGGATGTCCAAAACACCCTGGCCATCATGGCCTGGCTGGCATCGCGGCAGTTGCCGGTACCGGCCCCGGTTGAGCTTCAGCAGGGCAGCTTCACTCTTCCACTCGGATCCGGCACATGGAGCCTGTTTCCGTTTGTGGAAGGGGCCTATTTTTCGGGGGCGGACGATGAGCTTCGCGACGCAGCGGAGGTCACCGGCCGTGTCATGGAGACTTTGTCGCTACTACCTGCATCGTACCTGCCCACTGAGGGAGCTGCGCAAATGACTGCGGCGGATGGAGAGCTTTTGCGTCGTGTGAAAGACGTTTCCCGAACGTGGGAAGCATTGCTGGGCACGGAGCACGCCGAGCTTCTCGCCTTATCGTGGCCGTTACTGATGACGGAGTGGGAAAACCTGAGTGCGGCCAAGCTGAACAGCGGTCGCACCCAGGCAGCGCATTTTGACTTGCATCCCCACAACCTTCTTGTCAGCGGAGGCAAAGTGGCTGCGGTGCTGGATTTCGAAGCCTGCAAAGTGATGCCAGTCGGTTTTGCATTGGGCTTTGCCGCCCTCAAGCAGTGCCGGCAGGCCATGACGCGACGGCCGTTAGCGGGTGATCCGCGTTTGGTCGGGTCGCTTTATGCAGATCACCTATTACGTAGCTTCCCTGGTGCCCGCGATTTGGTCGCCCATTTGGGCGATTTGGCTGTCGCTGAGGCGCTGCGCAGGATCTGCATCATCCTCCGGCTTAATCTTGAGGATGGCGAGAAGAAATGGAACAAAGTGCTGGCGGTTCAACTGGGCCATCTTGGCGAGGCGCGGGCCCTTTTCGGTTAAACGGAAGATAAAAGAATCATGAAAGTCGTTGCCTTATTGCAAGCCCGTATGGGCTCGGTCCGCCTCCCGAACAAGGTCATGCGGGAGATGGGGGGAACCCCCATGATCGAACTGATGCTGGGGCGTTTGAGCAAAGCCACGCGGATCGACCAAATCGTTCTTGCAACTTCCGATGACCCCAAAAACCTTCCATTGGTCGAGCACGTTCGCGGTCTTGGCTATGAAGTATTTCGCGGCAGCGAAAGTGATGTGCTGGACCGCTTCTACCAGGCTGCTCGCCACTACAAGGCGGATGCGGTCATACGTGTCACTGGCGATTGCCCGCTGATTGATCCTCGTCTGGTCGATGAGGTGATTGCGCAATACCAGAAAGGCGATGTTGACTATGTTTCCAACACTTTGCCGCCCACTTTCCCTGACGGGCTGGACGTCGAGATTTTTTCCTTTGATGCGCTTGAAAAAACCGCCCAAACGGCTACCAAGCCGAACGAACGCGAGCACGTGACGCCGCTGATCCGGAGTTCCGCGCTCTTTAAACGGGGTAATGTCGCGCACACTGTAGATTGCTCCGGCGAGCGCTGGACTGTCGACGAGCCGGCGGACTTTGAAGTCGTTGAAGCGATATTCGATTACTTCCGGCCTCGCACCGACTTTTCATGGACAGAAATTCTGCAAGTACGTCAAAAGGAGAGCAACTTGTTTAAAGCCAATGAACACATCCAGCGGAACGAGGGTGCCGAGCTTGGGACCGGCCAGAAACTCTGGAAGCGCGCCAAGCAGGTGATTCCGGGGGGGAACATGCTGCTTTCAAAGCGGGCTGAAATGTTCTTGCCGGATCAGTGGCCTGCCTATTTCAGCAAGGCAAAAGGGTGCAAAGTGTGGGATCTCGATGGCAAAGAGTACATCGACATGTGCATCATGGGCATTGGCACCAATACGCTTGGCTATGGCCACCCCGAAGTGGACGACGCCGTGCGCGCCACTGTGGACGCCGGGAACATGTCCACATTCAACTGCCCGGAGGAGGTGTACCTCGCCGAGAAGCTGGTCGAAATGCACCCCTGGGCAGACATGGTGAGGTTTGCTCGATCAGGCGGTGAAGCCAATGCCATTGCCATCCGCATAGCGCGTGCCGCAACGGGCAAGAGCAAAGTCGCCGTTTGCGGCTATCACGGTTGGCATGACTGGTATCTCGCCGCCAATCTGGCAGACGAAGGCGGGTTGGCGGGCCACCTGTTGCCCGGACTGGAGCCTAACGGTGTGCCCCAAGGCTTGTATGGGACGGTACTTCCGTTCAACTACAACCGTTTCGACGAACTGGAAGCCTTGGTGAAGGACCACGACATTGGCGTCATCAAGATGGAGGTGTCTCGTAACGAGGGCCCCAAAGACAATTTCCTGCAAAAAGTGCGGGACCTGGCGACTGCAAAAGGAATCGTGCTTATTTTTGACGAATGCTCCTCCGGTTTCCGTCAGTCTTTTGGCGGGCTTCACAAGATCTATGGCGTTGAACCGGACATGGCGATGTTCGGCAAGACTCTAGGCAATGGCTATGCGATCACGGCCACCATTGGCAAGCGCGAGGTGATGGAGGCGGCCCAAACCACGTTCATTAGCAGCACCTTCTGGACGGAGCGCATTGGCCCCGCAGCCGCGCTCAAGACCCTGGAAGTCATGGAGCGCACTCGGTCCTGGGAGACGATCACAGCAACGGGCTTGGACGTCAAACGGCGCTGGGCCGAGCTCGCGCAGGCTTCCGGGCTCGAGATCGACCTTTGGGGACTGCCGGCCCTGGCCGGCTTTACCATAAAAAGCGAAAAGTCACTGGCCTACAAGACACTTATCACCCAAGAAATGCTGGCAAAAGGCTATCTTGCGAGCAATATCTTTTACGCATGCACCGACCATACCGAGGCAGTCGTAGACGCGTACTTCGATGCGCTGCAACCGGTCTTCTCCCTGATCCGCGAGTGTGAAGACGGCCGCCCGGTCGAGAGCCTGCTCAAGGGACCCGTCTGCCACGCAGGATTCAAGCGGCTGAACTGATCTTGCGCAAGGCATTCATGAAAGTTGTTTTCCGCACTGATGGCTCAACGTTCATGGGGCAGGGGCATGTCATGCGCTGCCTGACCTTGGCCAATGTCCTGCGGGAACGTGGGGCGGAGATCAACTTTATTTGTCGTGAGCATCCGGGTCATCTTTGTGACCTAGTTGCCCAACGGGGGTTTGTGGTTCATCGTTTACCGCTTGCGGAGGAAGGGGTGAACCATCTCCCCGGCCATGCGGGCTGGCTGGGTGCTTCCTGGGAAGCCGATGCCGAGCAGACCCGCCACGTCATTCAAGGCCTAGGCGGGGCGGCGGATGTCCTGGTTGTGGACCACTATGCCGTCGATCACAGGTGGGAAACGGCTTTGCGTCCGTCGGCCTCAAGGATTCTGGCGATCGACGACCTGGCTGATCGCGTTCACGACTGTGACCTGCTCCTGGACCAGAATTTCTTCTCCGACCTGTCCACCCGGTATGACGGCAAAGTCCCACCTGGATGCGTGACCCTGTTGGGCCCTGACTATGCGCTGCTGCAGCCGGTGTATGCGGAGCTGCACTCTCAGGTAGAACTTCGGGATGGCCCGGTTCGCCGCATATTCGTGTTCTTTGGCGGTGCGGATACCGAGAACCTCACGGGGCTTAGCGTCGCCGCATTCCAGGAGATCGACCGCTCGGATATCCGTATGGACGTTGTCATGACGGAAAAGAACTCCCGTTACCAAGCCATTGAAAAAGCGATTCAAGGGTGGAGCAATATACATTTGCACGGCCCCTTGCCATCGCTGGGCCCTTTGATGGCTACTGCCGATCTTGCGATTGGCGCCGGTGGGGCCACTGTTTGGGAGCGGTTTTGCCTTGGATTGCCTTCCGTTGTGATCAGTCTGGCTGAAAATCAAAAACCAGTTTGCGGGGACTTGGCGCGTACTGGTCTGATCCAATACCTTGGACATAAGGATCAGGTGACGATGGAGGTTCTTCGCAACGCGTTACGTCGGGTGATCGGCTTGTTGAGCATCTTCGAATGGTCGCGCAATTGCTATGCCATATGCGATGGTAAAGGGGCGCGGCGTGTGGCTGGGAGCCTTTTTGCTGGCCCAACTTACTAACAGTGTCAGGATGAAACGATGATCAGAAAATTGTCCGCCGGTGAGATTGAGTCGGTAATCGCCAAAATTGAATACTTGGGATATGCAGTTATTCCAGGAGTTTTATCCAAAGAGGTGACTCGGCACCTTCTGGACAAGGTTGAAACCTTGTTCAAGGAATCTAGCCCTATTGGAGAAAATTCGGGAGTCACCACCAATCAGCTTCACGATAAATATGTGTATCACCTGCAGTACAGGGATCTGGATTTCTTAAACATTCTGACCGATGAAAACTTGTTGGAGTTGCTCAGGCCATTCCTGAATGACCCTTATTACACGCAACTCGCGCCGGACCAATTTAATTTCCTTCTGGCCTACTACAACGCACGAAGTAGCGTCGATCCTTTGCAGCTACATATTGACAACTACATCCCCACCGGCGGGTACCACCCAAACTCAATGCAAATTGTGTTTTCCCTGAATGGGCAGAACTCGCAAAATGGAGCAACCACTGTGGTGCCCGGCTCTCACAACATGCAGAAGTATCCAGACCGCAAAGCGCAGGGTATTGAGCAGGTAATAGAGTGCGATCCAGGAGATGCGATTGTTTGGGACAGCCGCCTTTGGCATGGAGCCCTGGAGAACGTCACTCGCGCTGACCGCTGGTCTCTGGTCGCCACCTTCAGGCCATGGTGGGCAAAGCAAAATTTCGACCCTGTTCGCGGCTTGTCCGAGGCGATGTTCTCTCAGCTGAATCCACAACAAAAAGCGCTGCTTGGTTTTCTATCCTTGCCTCCCAAAGACGAATCGGAAAAGATAAGCCTGAAGCAGGGTTACAAGGATCTCTTAAACACCCTCGATGACTATAGGAAACGATAAATCATGAACGAAAAATTTGAAAAAAAGACCGTAGCTCCTGGATATGTGCAAGCCGTTCCCAGGCCAAAACAGGAGGAACTAGACGCTTTCTATCGTGATATTTATTATGGTGAAGGCGTCACTGCAACATACCACGCGTCTTACAGCGAGGATGAGATCAAACAGAAGCGCCTGAGAGCAGATTGCGTCGTGGAGTTGCTTGCGCAGAACAGTGACAAGAAGAAATCCCTGGATTTTCTCGAAGTTGGCTGTGGAGAAGGTTTCGTGCTGAGCAGCGCGGTAGCGAAAGGTTGGAATGTCTCTGGTGTCGACTATCAGTCGGCGCCGGTACAGGCATTTAATCCCAACGTCATCTCCCAGGTGGTGGCGGCCGATCCCAATGCATATTTAAACGACTTGATCGAAAAGGGTGTTCGAAAAGATGTCCTCGTGCTGCAGAACGTGCTCGAGCATGTTCTCCACCCCGAAGATTTGCTGCGCAAACTCCAGCAGTTGCTCAGTGACGATGGTTGCCTGCTTGTTCAGGTGCCAAATGATTTCAGTGACCTCCAGACGCTCGCAAAGCAACAGGACCGCATTGATCGCGACTATTGGTTTCTTCCTCCTCAGCATTTGAACTACTTCAACGGGAACAATCTCGCCGACGTAGCGAAGACATGTGGATTCGATGTCGTAGATGGTGTTTCGGATTTTCCAATTGAACTGTATCTGTGGGGAAGCTCTGGAAACTACGTGACCGACAAAGCAAGTGGAAAATTCGCTCATCAGGCTAGGGTAACGCTGGATATTTTCTTCGCTAGAAACGGGCTTGATAAGTACCTTCAGTTCTACCGAGCTGCATTCCAGATCGGTGTTGGGCGAAACATCTGCGCAGTTTTAAAGAGAGTTGTTTAGAGGTCTAAGCCGTACCACTCACTTTTGGGCAAATCAAGCTCCAAGGCGAGGAGCGTTGGCGTGTTGCTCAAGGAATATCTTGGTTTGTAAGGAGCGAGTGTGAATAATTCTGTTCTTGTGACTGGTGGAAGTGGTTTCATAGGTACCGCGACGGTGAGGGCCTTGCTTTCAGCCGGCTGGAATGTGACCGTAGGCTCTAAATCTAAAGCTAAAGCTCTTGGTATGGCGGGGCGCTTGGTGTATCTCGATTTGCGCGCTCCGCATAGCATTCTGGCTCTGGCAGATGTTGAACGATTCGATGTCATCATTCATTTGGGTGCTCAGGTTGATTTTCGCGAGTCTTGCCTTGGCGATTTGTTTGTTCCTAACGCACTATCTACCGGTGTTTTGGCTAGTCTTGCGAGAATCTGGGGCGCGCGGATGATTTTCGCGAGTACTGTGGCTGTGCATGGACTTAACACTGATCTTGTCGATGTAACGTCACCTATAGTCACCGACAATGCTTACGCCAATACTAAGTGGCTTGCAGAGCAGATGATTGCTGCTTCTGGAGCAAGTTACTGCATATTGCGCATCGGCGGTGTTTTTGGTCTGCGTGGCCCCAATCATCTTGGTCTCAACAAGGCTATTGATGGTGCTTTGCGCGGTATTGTTCCAGTTCAAGTGGGCTCGGGGGCGGCATTGCGAAACTACATTTACGTCGAAGATGTGGCTGCTGCCATTGCGCATGTACTTGCTAACGATGTCCGGGGGACGCATATGCTAGCAGGGCATGAAGTCATTTCAATTCATCAATTGCTTTGCGCGGTCTGTGATCAATTTTTACCAGGGATGCGCCCAAAAGTTGTGTCAGGGATAGAAGCTAAAAATCAGATACTTAAAACTTCAAGAGACTTGCCTATTTCCCGTAGTTTTCAACAAGCCCTGATTGATCTTAAAGCAAAACTTTCTAATGAAACTTGCATTATTGGGTGACATCCATGGCAACGACTTTGCGTTGGCTGCAGTGTTGGCTGCTGCGCGAAGGGCAGGGGTTGAAAAGCTTCTTATTACGGGGGATTTCATAGGCTACTATTTTCGCCCTAGTCAGGTAATTGACATGCTCGAAGATTGGGACGTCACTGCAGTCAGGGGAAATCATGAAGATATGTTGAGTAGGGCACTTGCTGAGCCTGATTACCTCAATGAAGTCGATAGGATTTATGGGACCGGCCTCCGCATCGCAATTGACACTTTGTCGATGAGGCGATTGCAATGGCTGTGCGCGCTTTCTCACCCTGCCTCGATGACAATCGAGGGGATGTCGATACTGCTTTGTCATGGCTCGCCTTGGGATGTGGATCAATACATCTATCCGGACGCGAAAGCCGATCTGCTTGAACGATGCGCTGAATCGGGCTATGACTGGGTCGTCATGGGCCATACCCACTACCCGATGGTGCGGAAGGTGGGGAAAACGGTATTGGTCAACCCGGGGTCCGTGGGCCAGCCGCGGAACAGGATTCCCGCCGCGCACTGGGCATTGCTGGACACCGCGTCGCAAGAGCTGACGCTCATGACCGCGCCCTATGATGTTTCGCCGGTGGTGGCATTGGCCGCTCAGCGGCATCCCGAGCTTCCCTACCTGGGAAATGTGCTTTTGGGAAAGCGCTAGCTGGCGCAGGATGCGGCAGCTTATATATTGCGAAAATTTGGATCCCATGAGAAAAAACGTATTGATCACAGCGATCGGCGGAGACATTGCCCAAGGCATTGCGGCAATCCTTCGCCGGGCGTTTCCGGATTGGCGCCTTACCGGCACTGACGTCCATTCGCGCCATGCTGGCAGCCTGTTTGTGGACCGGTTTTATGAAGCGCCGAGGGCGTCTGACCCAGGATATGAAGATGCACTGAAAGCGATCGTTAAGCGGGACGCCATTGGCCTCGTGATTCCCATGTCCGAGGCTGAACTGCAGCTTCTGTCATCCAGGGGCGGTAGCGAGATCGGTGGCGCCGGCCTGCTGATGGCCAACCCGCTCGCCATAGAGGTCGGCGCCGACAAGCTGAAGACTGCACGGTTTCTTGAGTCCATCGGCGTGCCTGCACCCTGGACAGACCTGGCTGAGAACTTTCTGCCCCAAAAGCACTTACCTTGTATTTTCAAGCCGAGACAGGGGGCCGGGTCAAAGGCGGTTTTCCGGTGCGAGACGGTGGAAGAGGTGGAGTTTTACCGCCACCGGCACTCCGACGCCATCATCCAGGAATTGCTCTTGCCTGCGGATCAGGAGGTCACCTGCGGCGTGTTTCGAACCGGCGAGGGGCGTATTGCCGTTGTGCAGTTGTTAAGAACATTGACTGGCGGATTTACCGGGTGGGCCCAGGTGATTGACGATCCAGAAGTTTTTTCGCAGTGCTCCAGACTCGCTGAAGCCCTCAATCTGCGCGGCTCGATCAACGTCCAGCTTCGGATTACAGACGGCGGTGCGAGGATTTTCGAGATTAATCCGCGCTTCTCATCCACGGTGTTGATGCGCCACCACATGGGTTTTTGCGACCTGATCTGGTCGATCCAGGACTTGATGGGCGAAGACGTGCATCTTTTCTCGCCCAAAGTCGGCACCACCGCTGTTCGCCTTCAGGGGGCGCAGTTGCTCAACCCTCATACATTGGAACAAGCATGACGATACAAATCCTTAACAGAAAAATCGGTGCAGGCTTTGCGCCTTTCATCATTGCGGAGATGTCGGGCAACCATAACCAGTCCCTGGATCGGGCACTGGAGATTGTGGAAGCTGCCGCAAAGACCGGCGCGCACGCGTTGAAAATACAGACCTATACGCCCGATACAATGACGTTGGACATCGATGAGAGGGAGTTTCACATCAGCGATCCCAAAAGCCTGTGGGAAGGTGCATCGCTGTATAAGTTGTATGGTCAGGCGTACACGCCCTGGGAATGGCACAAGCCAATCTTTGATCGGGCCCTTCAGCTTGGGATGATTCCATTCAGCACGCCGTTCGATGATTCTGCAGTGGATTTTCTTGAAAGCCTGGATGTCTGCTGCTACAAGATCGCGTCCTTCGAGAACACGGACCTGCCCTTGATTCGCCGTGTCGCCGCTACGGGAAAGCCACTAATCATTTCGACGGGCATGGCGACAGTGGCAGAGATTGACGAAACGGTTCGGGCGGCCCGCGCGGCGGGTTGCAAAGACCTGGTACTCCTGAAGTGCACAAGCACCTATCCGGCCACCCCCGAGAACACCAACATAACGACCATCCCGCACATGCGCGAACTGTTCGGGTGCGAAGTGGGCTTGTCGGACCACACCATGGGGGTCGCCGTTTCTGTGGCCAGTGTCGCCTTGGGCGCGACGGTGATTGAAAAGCACTTCACCCTTAATCGCGCGGACGGTGGCGTGGACAGCAGCTTTTCCATGGAGCCCGCCGAGATGGCGCAGCTGGTGACCGAGTCCGCACGGGCGTGGCAGTCACTCGGAACGGTGAGTTACGGGCCTACCGAAGCGGAAAAGAAGTCCCTGCAATACCGCCGCTCCCTGTATGTGGTGCGTGACATGAAGGCCGGTGAAACACTGACCCCGGAAAATGTCAGGGCCATTCGCCCAGGGCTTGGATTGCCACCCAAGTACCTCGAGGTGCTGATGGGAAAAACTATCAAGCGTGACGCAGCGCGAGGGACTCCATTGCAGTGGGACCTTCTCAAGTGACTGTTTCCGAACTTCCTGTGGTGATCGAAACCAGCCGGTTCTTGTTGCGTGAACTGACAGGCGATGACGTATCTGCCAGGTATCTTGGCTGGCTCGGCGATTCAGCGGCTCAAAAATGGATTGCCACTGCGGAATCGACGCGTGAGCTTGCCGCGCTGCGTGAATATGTACAGCAACGTGTAGGGCGGAGAGATGTGCTTTTTCTTGGCATTTTTGCGAAAACCGACGATCTTCATATTGGTAATATCAAGTACGAACCACTTCTTCAAGAAGAAGGGCGCGCAGAGTTAGGCGTCTTGATCGGAGACCCCGCATTCCGTGGAAAGCGTGTTTTTGCCGAGGTGTTGGCGGCCAGTGCCGAGTGGCTGAAGTCCCATAGGAATATCCGCCGGATTTACCTGGGCGTTGAGCGCCAAAATCTACCGGCCGTGACCGCCTACCAAAATGCTGGTTTTGTCGCAGAACCCTCTTTGCAGCAAGCACACGCGCCCGGTGTTCTGCGGATGGTGCTGCATGTTTAGGCTGATTTTCTGCTCCTGCGCTATTCTGGGTTTTGTTCCAGCATGAAAATCCCTGGCTTGGATGGCTTTCTTCGTAACCGGGCGCGCGCACGTTTGAGAAACGTGATGCGCGGCTATCGATTTTTGAGGAGTACGGGCGGCTTAAGGCGAATCGCGGCTCTCAAGGAGGCGTTGACTGTGACGCCAGTTTTCCACTCAACACGTGATTCGAAGTCGTTTGTTGGCTTGAGCGGAGATGCTGCCGAGATTGCCGTTCGGCAATTTCTTCTGGTGCGGCTAGTCGGCACTTGTCTGGGCGGTGAGTTGCTCAATTCTGTTGGACAGCGCAATGCGCCCATTACCTACCCGCTACCGCGCGCGTGGCGAAAGGTTTTGCGTGAGCAAGGATTTAACGTGGACGAGCGCCGGTCCGCGCTGCTGTGGGCTTGTGTGGTAGCCCTGCATTTCGCGAGCGGGATTTTCGTCGTGCTCAAGCTTGCTATAGCGAGTATTCGGAGTCTTTTGCAATCTTCGAGCGGGAGGCTGAAGTGCTATGTCTATTTCGACGCGCTAGGCCTCGGAAATCTTCCGCCCTTAAGAGGGGCTGGTGAGAAAAATGACATCGTGAGCTGGTACCTTAGGTGGCCGGGACGAGTCGCGGGTCTGAATACGGTGTGCCACAACATACCGGCCGCAGGCATACGGGAGTCGGATGGGCATGCGATCGTCCCGATTTCTTCACCACTTCTGCCTTTTGCCGGCCTGACTTCGTTGGCGCGCTTTCTGGCCGCAAGTGTGATTTCCATTGGCGGGGCCTTTTTTCGTGCGCTGTTCGGGCAATGGTGGTACCCGATCATGTTGGGCGAGATCGCTAAAGCAATTCATGTACGCGTGCAAGATCCGGCGTTGCTTGCCCGTGATTACCTTTTCCATAATTCGAATTGGGTCTATCGCCCGCTTTGGACGCACGATGCGGAGCGTCAGGGCGCAAGAATACTGTTCTATTTCTATTCCACGAACATCGAACAGTTCAGGCAATCCGGAAAATATCCCGACCCTTTGTATGGCTGGCGGACAATGACCTGGCCGAAGTACCTCGTATGGGATAGCTACCAAGAAGCTTTCGTTCGACGTGCCGTGGGCGACTCTGCTGAAATCAACATCGTTGGTCCCATCCCGTTCCATTCGGGTGTTCCAGCGCCGCTGGATTTGCCACCCAATAGCATTGCCGTATTCGACGTGCAGCCCATGCGCAACGCGGTATATCAACCATTGGGCATTGATATTGAGTATTACGTTCCTCGGACCGCGAGCAAGTTTTTGACAGACATTCAGCGGGCGGCCATGGATGCTGGAAAAGTCATGTTGCTTAAACGGAAACGCGATGTGGGAACCCGAATTCATCCCGGCTACGTGCAAACAATAAATTGGCTAAGCAGCACTTCCAACTACCTGGGACTTGATCCCGATATCTCGGCCAGTGCGCTGGTCGAGAGATGTCAGGCGGTCATTTCAACGCCATTTACGTCTACGGCCATTCTTGGTCGTGAATTGGGAAAGCCATCGATTTACTATGACCCGCATGGTGTTTGTGAGAAAGACGACCGCGCCGCGCACGGCATTCCAATTTTGTCCGGGCAGGCCGATCTGCGAGAGTGGCTACGCGGATTGTCTTCGTCATCATCCTCTGGATTGGAGCCAACCCAAGAAGAGGGCCGTGGGTGATTGGGGCAGGGTGGATAATGCCGCTGCGACAGCATGTGACTCTGCCGCGCCCAAGCGATCCAGCGAAAAACTATGTGAAGAACATGCGAATATTTATTAAAAACTTGACGAAACACTTGGTGAGTCTGGTGATGACGTGGCTACCAAAAACCTCTCTGGGGCGATACATATACAGAGAGATCATCGCCAAGATCATGAACCAGCCCAGACTGGTTTCGCATCGAGGGCATGCGCTAAGTTTTCTGGCTCCCAATCAACTGAACGACTATCGGGTCGCTACATTTGCAACAAAGGAGCCAGCGACCCTGGAGTGGATAGAAACTATCCCGGCAAACAGTGTTTTGTGGGATGTTGGCGCAAATATTGGTCTCTATAGCGTGTACGCTGCTGTGGCGCAGAAATGCCGGGTTTTTGCGTTTGAGCCATCTGTCTTTAATCTTGAACTGCTCGCTCGAAACATCGAATTGAATAAGCAGCAGAGCGCAATTTGTATCGTACCGATCGCCTTGAGCGATAAGCTCGGCTCCAGCATGTTCAAGATGTCGAACACTGAGTGGGGCGGTGCTTTATCGACTTTTGGGCAGAGTTTTAATCAGGACGGAGAGCAACTCAACCAAGTATTTGAATATCAGACCATGGGCGTGTCCATGGACGATGCCTGTAGCTTGTTGCAGATTCCCCCGCCTCAGTATCTGAAAATGGATGTTGACGGCATCGAACACTTCATTCTTCGCGGAGGAATAAAGACGTTAAGTTTGGCGACGAGTGTTCTGATCGAGATTAACGACGCTTTCACGCATCAGGCTGAGGAAACTGCGGCTATTCTGAAAAGCGTGGGCTTGGTTCTTCACAAAAAATGCGACCTCGGCGTTCCAAATCAGTACAACCAGTGGTGGATTCGTCCCTCCCAGGTTCTTTCCGGAAGCTGAGGCGATGTCTTACTACCCTCTGTTAAGCGCCCCAGGGTGTGAAGGATGGGTTGGCCTTAGCAATTTCTCGCCCAACAATTGGGAGGTCCGCCAATGCCAACCGCAATTCGTTAATGTGACGTGGGCGTCCGATAAAGTATGGGTAACGAAAAATCTGGGTACTCTTGACCCTGGAGCATCAAGAAGAATCACTGCCAGTGATATTGCAGACATTGTTCCCGCTCAGGCATTGGCGCTGTTGTCGTTGACCCGTACGCCGCCGCCCGCCGAGAGTGGTGTTTTACCCAAGCTTGACATCGCCCAGACGGTCGTCCCAGCGTGGCGAGCCACACTTGGGCTGGCGACTTCTGAGACGCAGACCAGTTACCAAGGTGAGCTGGATCCATTTCCTTCTCAAGGTTCTCTGCTGACCTTTGGGCCCTTTGTTCAGTTTGGCGCAGGGGTCAAAAATTATCTGCTGTTGCTGAATGCAGAGAATTCACCCCTAATCAGGGCAGCTGAGTTGGAAATTTACGATGCGGCCGAATTAGGGTTCAAAGGCAAGTTTCCTGTGTACAGCAACCGTGTCAATATCGTTGCGCTGGATGGGCTTGGCTTTGGGTCAAGTGATTTGCCATTGTTTATTTGCCGTGGCATGGCGGCTATCCCCCTCTATTTCTCAAGTGCGATGGACGGTGCGTACCTTAGTCTGGAGCACACCCATCCACCGGCGTCTCTGGTCGTCCATGGCCGACGTTGGGAGGCCCAGAAGTTGCTCAAAAATCGGTGGTTCGCAAAGGCCGCACCATGATTGCGCAGAACGTTAAGCGCATCCGGCGTGCTGTCTGGACTTGGCGGCAGCCATTGACGCGTCTTCCAGCGCTGGCGAACGCGTCCATCAGTGACTTGTTTGTCTGGCGCAGCTCGCAGGAGTGGCAGACTTTTTTTGAATTGATCGATATTCCTTCGTTGTTTGAGGACAATTCCCTTCCGCGGCATGTGACCTTGGTGTTTTTTGACGGTAGTGGGCGCCGGATTTCGGAGCAGAAGGTGGATCTGAAGGCCAATTACAGGCAGACACTGAACATCTCATCCATAGTGGGGCGAGCCTACGGTGAAACGGGGACTTTCGCTGTTTTTCACTTAAAGACGCCTTCCAGCGTCACCCAGCTGGGGTCTTTTATCGCAGAGCGCGGATATGTAAGTTATCGCTATCGTGGCGCCCCTTTAAGGGCCTACGTTCACGGCAACCTTGACGCTATTGCACGGGGAGCAGGCGGTAAGTTGCAACTGCTGGGCGGTGGCAGCTTTCTACGTCGTGAATACAGCCTCCAGCACGAACTCCAGCCGGGTGCCGTTTATGAACTCGGCATGGTTAATCCCACGCCTGCTGCGCAGCGCTGCATATGTAAGCTGATTTCGGTCAGTAGCGGTAAGATAATGGGTGTTCAAGTGGTGAACTTACCTCCCGGCGGAATTCAATTGGTTCCTGTTCGAGCCGACAAATCAGAGCCGGTGAGATTGGTCATTCAAAGTCACCTCGTTATGGCCCGGCCCCTCGTGTTTCGTATTCAAAATCTCAAACTGGATGTTTTTCATGGTTAATAAAATAATCGAAGTTGGCTACGGCAAAGTCAACAAAGTCAAGATTGGCGATAAGTTGCCTTTGGCTTTCATCGGCGGCCCATGCGCGATCGAAAGCCGTGATCACGCCTTCATGATGGCCGAGGCCATCGGGAAAATCTGCCAGAAGGTCGGCATTTCATGGATTTACAAGTCGTGTTACGACAAGGATTGCCGCTCTGCCCCCGATAGCTACCACGGCCTGGGCGTCGACGACGGCCTGCGTATCCTGGCAGACATCCGCGACGAATTCGGCATTCCGGTTGTCTCTGATTTTTCCGACCCGGCGTGGGCTGCTGCAACCGGCGAGGTCTGCGACATGGTGCAGGTGCCGGCTTACCTCTGCCGCCAGACATCGATCCTGCGCGCGGCAGCCTTGACCAACCGCCCCATCCACTTGAAGAAGGGCCAGTTCATGAGCCCGTGGAACATGAAGAACTCGGTCCGCAAGATCGAGGCCGCGGGCAACCACCAAGTGCTGCTGGCCGACCGCGGTACCTTCTTTGGCTACAACATGTTGGTTAACGATTTCACATGCTTCCCTATCATGGCCAAGACCGGCTATCCCGTTTGCTTTGACGCGACGCATTCGATTCAGCTGCCCACTTCCATGGGCAATATTTCGGGTGGGCAGCGAGAATTCATCCCTTATCTTGTGCGTGCTGCGGCGGCCTGCGGCATCAATGCCCTGTTCATGGAAACCCACAACGATCCTGGCAACGCCATGTCGGATGCAAACACCGTCATGAACATCAAACACCTTGAAAATGTGCTGGGTCAGGCTAAGGCCGCCCATGAGTTCCGTCTTGAAATGTTGGAAAAATTTGGAGCAGACAATGTCCACCCAGAAAAATAAGACCATGCTGGTCAGTGAAGTCATGTTGAGCCTCGACCATGTGCCGGTCATCAAGGAAGCCGTGATCCTGAAAGAGGCCCTGGAAGAAATGGGCCGCACGCGCCTGGGGATTGTCTGCATCGTCAATGACGACAACAAACTCCTGGGTATCCTCACTGACGGCGACATTCGCCGCAAGTTGCTCAAGGTGCAAAAGCCTTTTTCTGCGTTTTTCGTGGATGACGCGCTGGACCATGCCATCCTCGCGCCCTTGACCACCAAGCCGGGCGACACCTTGGTCCAAGCGGTGGATGCCATGGAACAAAAGCAGATCTGGGATTTGCCTGTGGTTGATGATAGGGGTTTGCTTGTCGGCCTGTTGCATCTGCACCCGGCGGTCCAGGCGTTGCTTGAGGGTAAATAATTGTTCCCAGGGCATGCTGCGATCAACTATCTCGCATCAGAGGCTATAAAAGACGATCCCAATGCCAGTTCTCATTGGAAGAAATATCACTCGGAATTTAAGTTCACCGGGCAAGGGTTTGCAGGGCTCCAAGGGTTTGGCGGATTGGAGAAGCGCCCGACCTTCCTTCGTCGATGGTTTTTGCTTCTACTGCAGACGCGATTTCGGCGCTTCGGAGATGCGTATGCCAAATTCAACACTGTCGATGGAATTGCCCGTGAAGTGACTGGCAAGCAGCAGCGGGCTTATGATTTGGACGTGTTGCGGCAGGCTCTGACCATTTCCTTTCTCCATGCAAGGGTGCCCAGAAAATTCACCGAGAATTCCACGTGTTGCGTGGTCGGAGATGGGTTTGCATCACTGTCCACATTGCTGCTTGCAAGCAAATTGACTGGGCGGGTTGTGCTTGTCAATCTGACCAAGACCTTGCTGGTCGATCTTTGGTATTTGAAATTGTGGATGGGGCCAGAAAAGTTTGAAACTTCAGTCGATTTGGTTGTCGACGAAGCGGGGCTTGCTCAAGCTCTGGAAAAGCCCCAGTGTGCGAGCCAAGGCATTGCAATCGAGGCGTCCCACCACCAATTGATACAAAGCTGCCCAATTGACGTTGTTATAAATATTGCATCGATGCAGGAGATGGATCTACGCGTGGTTGTGGAGTATTTCAATGACATGCGTGCAATTGCAGTCAAACGTGATTTACTTTTTTATTGTTGTAACCGAGAAGAGAAAGAATTGCCGGATGGGGTAGTGACAAGGTTCGCTAACTACCCTTGGCACGCTGATGACCAGACGCTGGAGGACGGCCCATGTCCATGGCATCAATATTATTATGCAACTCGGCCACCTTTTTATCGGCCTTATGACGGCCCCCACATGCATCGCTTGGTAACCCTTCACGCCAACAGACCTCTTACACAATGAATAAAATATTTGAACAGCGCGCCGCGCTAAAACAAAAACTGCGTAACCGGGAGCGCCTGTTCGCGGGTTGGATTTCTTACGCCCATCCGTCGATCACCGAGACCTTCGCGCGCGCGGGTTTTGATTTCATGTTCATTGACATGGAGCATTCGACCATTTCACTGGAACAGGGCCAGCGCATAATCGCCGCCAGCCAGAGCGAAGGCGTGCCTTGCATACCCCGCCCTGTCTCACACTCCAACGATTACCTCAAGCCCCTGCTTGAATCGGGTGCTGACGGGATGTTGGTGCAGATGGTTGAAACGGCAGATCAGGTGAAAGCGCTGATCCGCGATGTGAAGTACCCACCCATGGGCCGCCGTACCTATGGGGTCAACCGTGCGCAGGCCTACGGCTTTGACTTCGACGAATACATCCAGAACTGGAACAAGACGTCCACCTTCATGCTCCAGGTGGAATCCATCAAGGGTGTGGAAAATATAGAAGAGTTGCTCGCATTCGACGAGGTCGACGGCGTAATGGTGGGCCCGCTCGACATAGCGGGTTCCTTGGGGGTTCCCGGTCAGACGACCCACCCGCTGGTCATTGAGGCCTCACGCAAGGTCATCCAGGCCTGCGAGCGCCATGGCAAGAGTTGCGGCACGCAGGTGGCGGACGCCAACCCCGCTACCGTGAAGTTTGTTTTTGACCTGGGCTACAACTACGCCATTTTGGGTTCCGACCTCTTTGTACTCTGGAAGTGGGCAGTACAAATGCAGGACTTGATGAAGACGATGCGTTAAGCGATTGCCAACCATGAATACTTACCTCAACCAACTTTTTAACCTTCAAGGTCGGGTCGCCGCGGTGACCGGCGCGGGCGGCCACCTGTGCAGTGAAATGGCGCGTGGCTTTGCCCGTGCGGGCTGCGCCGTTGCGGTGCTCGACCTCCGTCTTGAGAAAGCCCGGGCCGTCGAGGCTGAACTCAGGGCTGAGGGTTTTGACAAGGTGATGGCATTGGCCATCGACGTCGCCAAGAAGGAGCAGCACGCCACCGCCCTGGAAGCCATCTTGGCCAAATTCGGCCAACTGGACATCCTGGTCAACGGTGCCGGCACTAATGGCCCCACCCCCTTCTTGGACTTGTCCCTCGATGAGTGGTATTCCATCCTGGATTCCCAGCTCACGGGCACATTTCTCGGGTGCCAGGTCTTCGGCGCTTATATGCTCAAGCAGGGCAAGGGCTCCATCATCAACATTTCGTCGGCATCCGCGGGCCCACCGCTTTCCAAGGCCTTCACCTATTCCATAGCCAAGGCCGGCATCCTGAACCTCACCCAGAACTTGGGCCGCGAATGGGGCACTAAGGGCGTGAGGGTCAATGCGCTGCGCCCGGGCTTTCTGCCCACCGACTGGAACCGTAAGAACTTTATTACGCCGGAGCGCGAGGCGGCGATTTTGGGGCACACGCCCATGGCCCGTTTCGGGCAGCCGGTCGAGCTGCTGGGTGCTACCCTGTGGCTTGCTTCCGATGCCGCGAGCTTCGTCACCGGCGCTGAGGTTGCTGTTGACGGCGGCTTCTCCTGCATGACCATCTAGGTCGGCAAGCTTTTCATCACTTTTGAGAACTCAGTTCTCCCGGACAGGACCATGAGCAAAAAGACAGTTGTCATCACTGGCGGTAATCGCGGTATAGGTTTGAGCATCACCGAAGCGTTTTTGGACGCCGGTTATGCCGTGTTTGTCGGCGCGCGCCAAGAAGCGGGACTTATCGAACGCTTCGGCGACAAGGTGGTTTTTGTGCCAACAGATGTGCGTGACGAAGCCGCGCATGTGAAGCTGGTCAAGGCCGCCGTGGATGCGACGGGGCGCCTCGACGCCTTTGTCAACAACGCCGGGTATTCGGAGTGGCGACCGATTGCTGAAATCGACGATGCCTTTCTTGATGACATCATCGCCACCAACCTCAAAGGCGCCTTTTGGGGCTGCAAGGCCGCGGTCGCAGCCATGACAGACGGCGGCAGCATAGTCAATATCTCCAGCATTGCCAGCAAACGCGGCAGCGCCAACAACTCGGCTTATGTGGCCACTAAATTCGCGATGAACGGGCTCACCCAGTCGCTCGCAAAAGAAGTAGGTCCGCGCGGCATCCGCATCAACGGCGTTTGCCCTGTACTGATCCCCACTGACGGTTTACTGGAAGCACTGAAGAGCCCGCACGGCCCGGCCAAGGGCGATGGCGCAGGTTTTATTGCGAAATTCGCGGTGGACAACGCGGCACTCAAGCGCCTGCCCACGGGCCCTGAGGTTGCTGCAATGTGTGTTTTCCTTGCTTCCGATGCGGCGTCTGCCGTGACGGCCCAGAACATCAACGTCGATTGCGGCGTGTTTCCCCAGTAAACCGGGCGTCACCATGAAAATTGTTGCGGTGATCCCGGCCCATATGGCCTCCGTCCGGTTTCCCGGGAAAATATTGTTTCCTTTCCATGGGCTGCCCATGATCGAACATGTCCGCCGGCGGGCACTGCTCTCGCGGGCTGTCTCCGACGTCATCGTTGCCACATGCGACGAGGACATCGCGGCCGTGATCAGAGGCTTTGGCGGAAAGGTCGTCATGACAGCCGACACTCACAAAAACGGAACGACTCGCGTGGCTGAGGCGGTTAAGGACGTCGATTGCACTCATGTGATCCTGCTCCAGGGAGATGAGCCGCTGCTGCTGCCGCGGCACGTGGACGCACTGGCGGACGCAATGCGGGCCAACCCCGGCGGCGACGCTTGGAATGCCACTGGCCCGATCGAAAGTGTGGAGGAGCTTGATCGTCATTCGTTTGTGAAGTGCGCAGTTTCGCAGTCAGGGCGCATCATGCATTGCTTTCGCCGGACGCCCGGCTACAGCAGCTTTGAACAGCAGCAAGCATTTGTGCGCAAGATTCTGGGGATCATCGCTTACCGCAAGGATTTTCTGATCAAGGTGACAACTTTGCCGAGTGCGCCTGTGGAGCTGGCTGAGTTCATTGAGCAGATGCGCATTCTTGAAAATGACTACAGCCTTCACTCGGTGCCGGTGGTTCCAAGTCTGCCGTCGGTTAATGAGCCGCATGAAGCGGATGTCGTGCTCGACTACATCCGGCAGGATCCCGAGCAAAAATCCCTACTCGAGAAAATATTCCGGGCTGGCTTGAGCTCAGAGCGGTTTATCTAGTAATAGTGATGGCGGCCTTGAACGAGGAACAGTACAAACAGGTATGCGAGGCATGTGACAGCGTATTGCTGTCGGCGAATGCTAATCTGGAAACCATTGCAATTCCTTGGCTGCACGTGATTCGCGAGCATCCATCTTTTCTTAAGGATTACGAAGCGCTGTACGCATCTTCAAGCGCCTCCAGAGACACTGCCAAAACCATAGCTTGCAAAGCTAGACACAGTGCCGGGTGGCTTCGTCAAGCTTGGAGGGCGCTTCTATCCGATGGTGAGCCGTGGAAGGCGTCTAAGCCGCTGGACGCACCGGTAGATGTCCTGTTCGTGTCGCACATGCTCAATGACTCGGATGCTGGCAAGAACTCCGACTTTTATTTTGGAAACTTGCCTGAGGTCCTCAAGGCAGAGGGTCGCCGAGTGGTGGTCGCATTGATTGATCACTCCAGCCGTTCAAATTCTTCGCTGGTCCGTAGTTGGGACACGAATGCCAGCACTCGAGTATTGCTCTCAGGCAGTCTCGACTTCAGAGGCGAGTTGTCTGTCTATCGCAGGCTAAGGCGAGAATCTTTGCGCTTGGCGGCACTCTCTAGAATGCAAACTTCGGGGTTTATGAAGAGAGTGCTTTCGTTTGCTTCACTTGAGGCAATGTCGGGTCGTGCAAGAACCACGCTTCGTATGGCGGTGCAGATAGATCGCCTAGTAGCAACGATTAAACCGAAAATGATGATCTTGACTTATGAGGGTCACGCTTGGGAGCGATCGGCTTTTGCCGCTGCTAGGCAAGCATTATCGAGTGTGCAATGTGTCGGATATCAGCATGCGGCCATATTCAGGTTGCAACATGGTGCATTGCGAAAACTTGGTGCTTTATTCGACCCTGATGTGATACTGACAGCCGGCAGGGTGTCCAAAAGGCAGATTGAGGCCAGCATCGCGGCGCGCGGCATACCTGTACGTGTTCTGGGGTCCAGTCGAGCCTTTGTTCATTCAAAGGGAGCAGAGGTGGCCATGTTCGGAGCAGGCAATGAAACAGCGGATCTACTGGCTACCACTGCAGGTAATGTCTGTCTGGTGTTGCCCGAAGGCATTGTCAGTGAGTGCGTGATTCTTGTGGAATTTTGCCTTAGCTGTGCGGAGCTTATGCCAGAGATGCATTTTATCCTGCGGCTTCATCCTTTGGTGACCCCGGAAACTCTTCTGCGGGCGATCCCCCGTTTAATGGCAGCGCCGGCAAACTTTGAACTTTCGCAAGCTGCGGTGGAGGATGACATCAGGCGCGCAAGCGTTGCCTTATACCGTGGAAGCACTGCAATTGTGCGGGCGGCTTGTTCAGGAGTGCAGCCGGTATACCTTGCTCAAGACCGCGAAATGACAGTTGATCCTTTGTATGAACTGGCTGACTCTCGCGTTTCGGTTATCAGCCCCTCCGAATTCAAGGCAAAAATGGGCGGCGAGACGACTGCTCTTGGGGCTGCCCTTCGAGACCGAGAAGCGGTCGTGCGCTACTGCGAAGACTTCTACTCCCCATTAGACTCCGAAGTAGTACAGGCTGCATTGCGTTAATTGAGACGGCTCGAACTCTGCGCGTAAAAAGAACAATATGTACGCCGCCTATTCCTCAACTTGAAGTGTCGAACGTCGTGAGTGAAGGTTCATCAGGCGATTGATTGAACCATGCGGTACAAATCGTCGTACCAGAGTAGTAGCGTAATTAGTAATGAAATGCATATTCCAGTTGCAAATACAGCAAAACGCAGGGGAATACGGGAAGCGCCAAGCACGGCGATGAGCAGAAAAAAGGGCGAAGCCATTATCCTATAGCGTGGAAGAAGCATCGGGCCCGCGCCTAGAATCAACACAACAAACAGACCGAACACAGCCAATAAATACAATTCTTCGCGAGTACGGTTCTTCAGAATGCTGACTATTCCTGCAAGCAGCAGTGGGAATAGGATGAAGTAAATCGTCGTACTCATCTTGTGGAATAAATCCGCCCGATTCACGTAGTGATTGACTGGAAGAGGAAGAAGAAAATAGAGCGCTCCCTTGACGACAGGTGCGTAAAAGAAATTAGAGGGCGTCACCTCGTGAAGTTTCAACTTGTGGAAGAGTGAGTTCTCTTTGGTTGTGGTGTAAGTGAGGTTCTGTGCGTCCAGGTGCGCGGCCGTGCCGTGAATCGCCTTGTCAGTGGTGCGCGTTCGACTTGCGCTTAGCTTGTTGGCATATCCTTCCACATTTCCAAGTAGAAAAATTGCGACCAGACCCCCTAACAATATACGTGTATGTATTAACCACCGCTTTCGGTCAAACATGCAGTTCAGAATGCTCAGGCAAACAATTGCAGCCAAGGTCCCGCTCCGCAAGTTGTAGAGAAGAGTAATTAAAAAAATTGCCAACAGCTCAAAAGAAATTCCCGCTTTTTCTTTGCCGACATATCGGGAGTAGGTGTGAAAAAGACATATCAACGCGAACGCAACAATCCCATCCTTGAACAGTTGCTGCGCAATACCGTGGACTTCAAATAAAAGTAGGTAGGCTACAGGAAGCAGCCATGCATGCTGGATTGACAGGAAAAATTTAAGGGCAGTTTTCATCAATACAACGGCCGCAAAAAAATTGATTATTTCAAGGGTCAACCACAAAATGTGCTGATTGAATTCACCGGCCACGAACGAAATGGCTACAAACAGATAGGCGATAAATGGTTCGTTGAGTGGGATGTACTGGCCGAACACACACATCCCGCATTGGTACAGAGCATTTGCTATAGCGTCGGAATAAGCATCACCTATAGGCGCGAGGCTATAGGCCGCACCGCTGGCAAACGGGAAAATTGCCGTGAAGTCACTCACAATGGGGGTGCCTGCCAATGACACAACAAACAAGGCTTTATAGCTGGCGGCGAGCATGTTCGCCAGAGAAAGGATTGCAATGGATCGGCCGACATGAGCGCGGGTGGTGCCTGCCGTTTTTGACGTAGCAATGGCATAGATAGCTACCTGAAGACATATTTCCATCAACGCCACATAGATGTGACTCTGAATCGTTTTTAGATCAAAGTAAATATAGTCGGCAACGGCATGAAGCATTGCGATGCTTACGCTGGCGACAAGCACTGCTTGCTGCGGCTTGGACATCAACGTCACGTCCAGCGTGCACTTCCTTAAGAAGGATTGGAACGAAGCGCGGGCCGGAATTGAGGGGATCATAAGGAACCGATTTTTATAACTTAAAATTATCCTTGTGCGGGATAACAACTCATATGCAGGATAACAACTCAATTACCGTTGTAATAGCAACGCTGGGTGGAAAAGCGCTGATGTCGACGTTGAGCACGCTTAATTCGGGCTCGTTTGTTCCAAGGGAAATTCTAGTTTGTATTCCTGAACGAGAGGCGGATCACGCTGACTTCGCGGCAGCAGAAAACGTCAGCATCGTTGCGACGCCCTGCCGCGGCCAGGTTGCACAGAGAGCATTCGGCTTTCGGCAGGCGAGACATGAATACGTGTTGCAATTGGACGACGACATGTCGGTCGAACATTATTGTCTTGAGCGTCTGGTGGAGGCGTCACAGGCTTTGGGGTCGAATGTCGCAGTTTCGCCTGCGCTGATTGACGAGCATACTGGGCGGTCGGTTTATGAAAGGCCCCGGGGTCCCAAACTTCTTCTGGACATCTACTTTTGGCTTATGAATGGCGTCAACGGCTATCAGCCTGGAACCATCGACAGGGCCGGGTCAGCTGTCGGCGTCGATCCGGCAACAGCGAAATCGCGGTTTGTCGAGGTCGAGTGGCTGGCCGGTGGGTGCATTTTGCATCGCCGGGAGAATCTGGTACGGGAAGATTTTTGGGCAAGACCTGGTAAAGCCTACTGCGAGGATGTAGTGCACTCGCATCTATTGCGTCAGCGTGGAATCCGTCTGGTTGTGGACACCACGGCCCGGTGCGAATTGGAAGTTGCGCGGCAGTCAGCGATGACCTTTCGTGCGGTTTTGAGTGATTTTTACCACGACCTTTGCGCTCGAAGATATTATATGAAGCGGGTGTCCAGGACGTCCGCGCGGATGTATCTCTATTATCTGGTTCGTTTTGCAAGTCATCTGTGGGGTCGTCTGCGCTGGAAACGATCGGAACCCTGATTGCAAGCCCGCTGCCTCGTCATCTTTCAGGTGAACGCGCCCGGTTGTTCAGGGTGTACCCAGGTAGCCTTTGAATTTTAGAAAACTGAATATGTCTGATCCTGGTCCGATACAAGCGCGCTACCTGAGCGACGATTACATTTCCGATAACCCGTCATGGGACGTGGAGGATTCTCCCTGGAAGGCTCGGAAAGTACAGGAGTTGCTAGACGCAAATCGCATTGTTCCGGAGTCGCTGGTGGATGTCGGATGTGGTGCGGGACAGGTGCTGGTACAGATGGTGGCAGCCTATCCGAATGCATGCCTGACGGGGTATGACATCGCGCCGGATGCCGAGCGGTTTTGGGCTGTGCCTCGTGCCTCCGGCATACATCTAGTGACAGGGAATTTTCTCGATTCGAATGTTCCTGTCCAAGATGTCCTGCTTTTGCTGGACGTCGTTGAGCACCTTCAGGATCCGTTCGCGTTTTTGGCCAAATTGAGGGGGCGAGCCAAACACTATGTGTTCCATTTTCCGCTCGACCTTTCCGCCGCCAGCGTTTTGCGCGAGACTCCGCTTCTGCTGGTCCGCGACAAGGTCGGCCATGTCCATTACTACACCCGTGGACTTGTGCTTTCCTTGCTCAAGGAGTGCGGTTATCGGGTGGTTGAGGCCCGGTTTACCGGCGCGGCCTTCGACGCGCCGGGACGTGGATGGAAGACCTTTCTTGCGCAAATACCGCGTCGCCTGGCTTTTGCGTTGAACCACGCCTGGGGCGCCCGATTGCTTGGCGGTGAGACTTTGATGGTTCTGGCCGTCGCGGCCGAGGCCTCATGAATTTGATCATCCACGCGCCCAACGTGCACCAAGGGGGTGGAAAGACTTTGCTGATCCAGCTTGTGCTGCAGGTGGGGAAGTCTGTGTCATGCACCTTGCTGACCGACACGCGGTTGCACTTTGATCCGGCGCCGGAGCACGTTCGCGTTTTGTCTTTTGCTCCGACCTTGTCTGGACGCTGGTTTGCTGAGCAGTCTTTGCGTTTGCTGGCGAGGCCCGGCGACCTTGTGTTGTGCATGGGGAATTTGCCGCCGCTTCTACCCTGCGCTGGCCAAGTCGTCGTGTTCTTGCAGAACCGTTATCTCGTAGATGTGCAGCCTTTCGATGGCATGTCCATGAAAGTCAGGCTGCGCATCGCTATCGAACGGCTGTGGTTGCGGCTGAGATTGCGACAGGGCATGAAACTGGTTGTCCAGACCCCATCGATGCAGGCGGCAGCAAAAGCCGCGCTTGGGGTCTCGCCTCTTGTGCTTCCTTTCTTCGCACACACCGGCCCCACGCCACATTCGCGACTGGATTGTCTCGCCGGATTTGTCTATCCTGCGACTGCTGACAAGCATAAAAACCATATGAATCTTCTGGCAGCTTGGAAGCTGCTACACGAATCTGGTGTTGATGCTGAGCTTCATTTGACGGTTGACGCGAATCAGGAAGTGCTGGAAACCATCTCGCGGTTGCAGAAAACTGGTGTAGCCATTGTTAATCACGGGCAACTTGGTCCGCGGCAGCTGTCAAACCTCTATTGGAGGTGCGCCGCACTCATTTTTCCTTCGCATGTGGAGTCATTCGGCCTGCCGCTTCTGGAGGCGCAAGCGGCTGGACTGCCGGTTATCGCTTCCGAGCGAGACTATGTGAGGGACGTGATCGTTCCGGCGGAGACTTTCGACCCTCACTCAGCTGTTTCAATAGCCCGTGCGGTTCGCCGCTTTTTAGCTATCCCGGAACCTGACTTCGTCCCGATGTCGCCGGCGGATTTCCTCCGTGAAGTATTGCTTTGAGAAACGTGGCTGAAAGTTCCTGCGGACTTGTCAACCGGGATGGATCCGTGGTTGAAACACATGGATAGAGTCCCAGAATCCGATAAAGTACTTTTCACATTGGGCGCCACGTCGCCACTCACTCATCTTTACCTGGCTTGAACGCTGCGCCCATGAAATTTCTCGTTGTCTCGCAATACTTCTGGCCGGAGACCTTCATCATCAGCGATTTTGTTCGGAAGCTGGCGGAGCGTGGTCACCAGGTGGTGGTGGCCACGGGCAAACCTAATTACCCGGATGGCCGGGTCTTCCCGGGCTACCGCGCTCACGGTATGACTAGGGAGCGCTTCCTGGACGGGGTTGATGTGATGCGTGTGCCGATATGGCCCCGAGGACGTGGCGGTGGCGTCAATCTGGCCTTGAACTACCTGTCTTTTGTGTTTTCTGGCCTGCTGTTTTTCCCCTGGCTGCTGCGCTCGCGCTCCTTTGATGCCATCCTGGTTTTTGCACCGTCGCCGATTACCCAGGTCATCCCCGCGATCCTGCTGAAATGCTTGAAGAGGGCGCATCTCGCCGTGTGGGTGCAGGACATGTGGCCCGAGAGCCTGGCGGCGACCGGATTCGTCCGTAATCCCGGCATATTGAGGGCTGTGGGCGGACTGGTACGCTGGATTTATGCCCGCAGCGACACGCTCCTGTTGCAATCCAAGGCTTTCCAGGCGCCCATGGCCCTGTATGCCGACCCCACAAAACTGGTTTATTTCCCGAATTCCGTCGATCCCGACCTGCCACAAGGGGTGCCGGACAAGCTGCCGGAGGCGCTTTCCGGCCTTTTGGCGCGGCGATTTTGTGTGGTTTTTGCCGGCAACCTTGGAAAGGCGCAGGCGGTCGAAGTCGTGGTGCAGGCGGCCGTATTGCTGCGAGACCAGCCCGATATCTGCCTGGTACTGGTGGGCAGCGGCAGCATGCTGGATTGGGTCCAAGGCCAAAAAGCGCTTTTAAAGCTGGATAATCTGGCTCTGCCCGGGCGTTTCCCGGCCGAATCCATGCCGGAGCTGTTCCGCAAGGCGTCGGCCTTGCTGGTGACGCTGAAAAGCGGCGGGGTACTCGCCCATACCGTGCCGAGCAAAATACAGGCTTATCTCGCCGCAGGGCGCCCGATTGTTGCGGCGCTGCAGGGGGAAGGTGGCAAAGTGGTGGAAGAGGCTGGTGCAGGCATGGTGTGCGAACCTGAAAACGCGCAAGCCCTGGCCGACTGCATACGCGGTATGCATGCCTTACCGCTTTCCGCGAGGGACGCCATGGCAAAAAGGGGGCGGGCTTGGTTTGACGGAAATTTTGACATGAATCGCCAGGTGGAACAGCTTGTGGAGATACTGCAGGCGCGCCGCTCCGGCTTGAAAGGGTGATCACAGATGCGTGTACTGGTACTCGGCGCAAGCGGCATGCTGGGCAGTTCGGTTTTTCGGGAATTTGATGGACACGCGCCGCATGAAGTCTGGGGCCTTGTGCGTAACGAAGCCTTCTTGTCCTATTTTTCGCCCGCCCAGCAAGGCCGTATCCTGACCGGCGTGGATGTCCTGGATGGAGCGGCCCTTCGTGCTGCTTTTGAGCGCGTACGCCCGGATGTGGTCATCAATTGCGTTGGGCTGATCAAGCAGAAGGAGCATGTGGAGGATCCCCTCGTGGTCTTGCCCATCAACGCGATGCTGCCCCATCGTCTTGCGTTGTTGTGCGCCCCCGGCAATATCCGCTTGCTGCACATCAGCACTGATTGTGTTTTTTCCGGCCGCAAGGGCATGTACACGGAGGACGACCCGTCCGATGCCGAGGACTTGTATGGAAAATCCAAATACATCGGCGAGCTGCATGATGCAGCGCATGCGGTCACCCTGAGAACCTCCATCGTCGGGCGTGAGCTCAATTCCAGCCGCGCGCTGGCGGACTGGTTCCTGGCCCAGCAAGCCGCGGTGCATGGGTTCAGGCGCAGTATTTTTTCGGGCATGACCGCGATCGAACTCGCACGGGTCATGCGCGATGTGGTGTTGCCCGATGTTTCGCTGCACGGCCTCTACCATGTGTCGTCCGAGCCCATCAGCAAGTTCGACCTCCTGAATCTGGTGGCCGCGCAGTATGGGAAGGCCATCGATGTGCTGCCGGACGACGCGCTGGTGATAGACCGGTCCCTCGATTCTTCGCGGTTCCGACAGGCGACGGGTTACCGGGCGCCTTCGTGGGAAAGCATGGTGCGCGCGATGCATGAGGCTGAAAAATAATATTCAAGGTTTGCAATGTTCAAAAATAAAGTACTTCTGATCACCGGCGGGACGGGCTCTTTCGGCAATGCCGTGCTTCAGCGTTTTCTTGATTCCGATTTTTCGGAAATCCGGATATTCAGCCGCGATGAAAAGAAGCAGGAAGACATGCGAATTGCGCTGAATAACGACAAAGTCAAGTTTTATATTGGCGACGTTCGCGAATACCAGAGCGTCAACGACGCCTTGCGGGGAGTGGACTATGTGTTCCACGCAGCGGCGCTCAAGCAGGTGCCGTCCTGCGAGTTCTACCCGATGGAAGCGGTTAAAACCAACGTGCTGGGCACCGAGAACGTGCTCAATGCGGCAATTGCGAACAGCTGCAAACGTGTCGTGGTGTTAAGCACAGATAAGGCGGTCTACCCAATCAACGCCATGGGCATCTCAAAAGCCATGGCCGAAAAACTCACCGTGGCCAAGTCGCGCACCATTTCGGCGTCCGGCCCCGTGGTCTGTTCAACGCGCTACGGCAACGTGATGGCCTCCCGCGGGTCCGTGATCCCGCTGTTCATCAACCAGATTAAGGCAGGTAGGGCCTTGACCGTCACCGACCCCCATATGACGCGTTTCCTGATGTCACTTGAGGACTCGGTCGATCTGGTGCTACATGCGTTTGAACACGCGCATCAGGGGGACCTGTTTGTGCAGAAGGCCCCGGCTTCCACGGTGGCCGACCTTGCGGCGGCGCTGCAGCAACTGTTCGGCGATAACAAACCGGTGAAGATCATTGGCACGCGGCACGGCGAAAAGCTCTACGAATCGCTGATCTCGCGCGAAGAAATGGCGAAGGCCGAGGATATGGGGCGTTACTACCGGATTCCCGCGGACAACCGCGACCTCAATTACGACAAATATTTCGTCGAGGGCGAGGCGCACATTTCCGAGCTGGACGACTACACCTCGCACAACACGGAACGCCTGGACATTAACGGCGTCAAGGCCACCCTGATGAAGCTCGCGGAAGTGCGTGAGGCGCTTTGTGCTTAAGGTGATGACGCTGGTGGGTACCCGCCCTGAACTCATCAAGATGAGTCGAGTCATCGCTGAGCTTGATGCCCAGGTCAACCATGTGCTGGTTCACTCTGGACAGAATTACGACTACGAGCTGAATCAGGTTTTTTTTGATGACCTGGAAATCCGCAAGCCGGATCATTTTTTGGAGGTGGCGGGCGATACGGCTGCCAAAACCATCGCGTCTGTGATTGAAAAGGCTGACGATGTGCTGGTCCTGGAAAAACCGGATGCCCTGCTGCTGTATGGCGATACCAACACCTGTCTCGCCGTCATCGCCGCCAAGCGTCGCAAGGTGCCGGTGTTCCACATGGAGGCCGGCAACCGCTGTTTCGATCAGCGCGTTCCCGAGGAACTCAATCGCAAGGTGCTGGACCACTTGAGCGACATCAACATGGTGCTTACGGAACATGCGCGACGCTACCTGATTGCTGAAGGCATACGACCCGAGACCATCATCAAGACCGGCTCTCACATGTGTGAGGTACTGGCGCACTATATGCCGCAGATTGAAAAGTCGGACGTGGAGGAGCGGCTCGGTCTGAAGGCGCGGGAGTTCTTTGTCGTCAGTGCGCACCGCGAAGAAAACGTCGACACCCCGACAAACCTGCGGGACTTGGTGGATACGCTAAACGCGCTGGCTGGCAAATACAGGATGCGGGTCATCGTCTCTACGCATCCGCGTACCCGCAAGCGGCTGGATCTGCTTGAAGGCGTGACTTTTGATCCGCTGATCCAATTCTCCAAAGCCTTCGGGTTTTTCGACTACATCAAGCTGCAGATGGGTGCGGCCTGCGTGATCTCCGACAGCGGGACCATTACGGAAGAGGCTTCTTTATTGAATCTTCCTGCCATTACCATACGTGATGCGCACGAGCGACCCGAAGGTATGGACGTGGGCACGCTGGTCATGAGTGGCTTGCGCAAAGAACGCGTGCTTGAGGCGATTCAGGTTGTCATGTCGCAGCATGCGGCCGCGGGCGCCCGCATGCGGATGGTAGACGATTACGAAACCGGGCCTGTGTCCAAGCAGGTGACGCGTGTGGTGCTCAGTTATGTGGATTACATCAACCGGACGGTCTGGGGAAAATAAGCCGTAAGGCTTCTGCCGCCGTGATGACCCGTAAGCGAGAACCATTCATCCCGTTGACATCAAAAAAACAATGCTATCCAGAAATCATCCACTGACCATCTGGCTAATCGCCACTGCCTTGCTGTTCCCGCTGTTTTTCCAGCTTTCCGGCGGCATTTACAACAGTCCGGAAGCCGTAACAGATTCGCTCGGCGTGCTTAGTAAGCTTCCTTTGCCGATATCGATCGTCGCATGCCTGCTCGGCATCCTCGCTCTTGTCAGAAACTACCGCCAGTGCCTACCTGCCACCTGGTTTATCGTATCATTTTCAGCATTGATGCTGGTGTCCCTGTTGTTTGCCGGAGCCGATCAGCCAGTGGCGCAGCGAAAGGTGCTGATCGCCCTGCAATTCCTTTTACCGACTATGGGGCTGGTTCTGGGTCAGCTGATGCGTGATGATAAAAACATCATACCCAAGGCTTTCATGTGGGTGTTGCTGGTCGTCGTACCGTTCCAGATTGTTGCGGGTTGGTGGCAAAAAACGCTCACCCTGACACATAACCTATACCTGTTCAGCATTTACCAGCACTTCCAGTTTGTTCCGGTGATTTTTGTACTGGCTTTTTGCCTGGCGATGGTCCACCTGTGGGATCAATACAAAGGTATTCTGCGCTTCCTGACCGTGACGATGGGCATCTATGTCATCGCCAGCGCATCTTTTCTGGCGATAGGGCTATACAGCATGTTTGTTGCGGCGTTTTTTCTGCGCAAGATGTGGCAACTCAAGACGGGTCGCATGGTTGCGCTGGCGGTGTTTAGCGCGAGCATCGTGGGCGCAGGCCTGATCATCGGCCTGTACTACGGCATGGCGCAGAAGAACAGCAGCATCATTGGTGATCAGGGACAATTTGTAGGAAAATTTCAGACGCTGGCCAACGGGAAGATGCCCGTGAATGTGGAGCACCGTCTGGGGGATTGGAAGCTGTACCGCGACTGGATTTCCGAAAGTAACCGGACCATGCTGCTCGGACATACAGAACCGCCACCGCGCGAGGTCAAAACCAGTGCGCATAACTGGTATCTCGACTTCGTTTACAACTTCGGATTGATTCCGTTGCTGCCCCTTCTGGCCCTGATTACGGTGACCGCATCGATGGTGTTGCGCCAGCGGAAAACATTGCCCAGTCACACCCTGTGGCTGGCGGTTATGGTGGCATTCATGGTGTTAGTCGACAGCAATTTCAAGGTCACCCTGCGCCAGCCCTATCCAGGAATTTTTGCCTATTTTCTTTGGGGTCTGTTGTTGACGCGCCTGGACACGCACGCGAAAAGGACGTCGGGTGGATAGGGCCGGCACGCGGCCGTGAGCGCTTTATCCGCCAGCCTGAGGGGTGGGATTCTGGTCAGCATGGCCGGCGTCTTCGGCTCTGCATTTTTGTGGCTTGTTGGGTTCAAGGCTGTGGCTCTCTGGCTGGGGCCCGAGGGCGTGGGCTTGTTTTCCCAGCTCAGGCAGATGGCGCAAGCGGCCACGGTGGCGGCAACCTTCGGCGGCACCAATTCTGTGGTTCAGGGGCTGTCCGAGCGCGGTGATGAGGCCGCGCGTCGGCAGTTTCGTGCGACGGCTTCGCGCCTCGTCGGTGCGACAGGACTGTTGGTCGTCCTGTTGATTCTTCTCGCCGCACCCCAGCTCACGCAGTTCTTCCTCTCTTCTGGCGCGCCGGAACTTATAGCCACGGTGCACGGGCTTGCATTGGCCGTGCTGCTCAATGTGGTGGGCACCTATACGATGGCCGTACTCAACGGCTACCGTTCCTATCCGTATTTGGCCTTGGCCCAGATTGCCGGCCCGGCGGCGCTTGTGATCGTCCTGGTCATGGCTTGGTGGTGGCGCTTGCCGGCCGACCCCCTGTTGCTGGCCGCGTCGTTTGTGATCTGTTTTGGGTTCACCTGTGTCACCGGCCTGTTCGGAGTATCCCGTCTACCGGCGCTTGCCGTCGTGGTAAAGGCCGCACGGCTGGACAGGGGCGAGAGCCAGATTTTCCTGCGCTTTGCCCTATCCAATCTAGCCGCAGCACTGTCGACCACGCTGGCATTGCTGTTGATACGCTCGTGGGTGATCGAGGCGCAAGGCTTGGGATTTGCCGGCTTGTTCGATGCTGCCTGGACACTGACCTTCAACTACACCACGCTTTTCCTCACCGCATGCAGCGCCATCTATCTGCCGTTACTGACCCGCGCCACCACGCATGAGCGCCAGAAGGCCTGCATGCTCAAGACGGCGTACCTGGTGCTGGCCGGCAGCGCTATGGTGTGTTACTGCATGGTGTTGCTCAAGACGCCACTGATCCATCTGCTTTACAGCACCGAGTTCCAGCCTTCCGCACAAGTGTTGGTGGTGCTGGTGGTTGCTGTGATCATGAGAAGCATTTCATGGGTCTACGGCACAATGATTCTTGCGACCAGGAACTCACGGGTGCTGTTGCTCTCCGACCTGGCCCTCAATGCCGGCCTGCTGGCGACCGTCAAATTCTCCCTCGTGCATTACGCTTCACTTTCCGGGCTGGCCTGGGCTTTTGTGCTGCCCAATTTTTTGTATCTGGTGTTTGTGGTGGAGTATGCGCGCTACAAAAACCCGCTGATACTGCGCAGGCAGATCTGGCCCCTGTTGCTGGCTGCAGCCCTTCCGCTGCTTGCGCTGGCGCTGACGGCGCCCGGCTCAGTGAGTGACTGGGCGCTGTTGCAGTGGCTGTGTCTTGCCGCGGGGCCGGCGGTTGCCGCTGCCTGCCTGGTTTCCTACAGAAAGGTTGTCCTGTGAAGAAGCTGCGCTGTGATATCGAACGTTTTCTGCAGTTCATGGGGCATGCAGGGCCGGTTTCCAACCTAAAATTTTTGAGGACATGCATCAATCCGCGCATGTTGCCGGTGACACTGATTCGGCTGTCCGAATTTTTCTTTCAACGACGGCTGGGCATCGTGGCCAAGCTTTTTAGCATGGTGAATGTTGCCGTTTTCGGGATTGAGTCGTCCCCCCAGGTCAATATCGGCGGCGGACTGTTCCTGCCGCACACAGTGGGCACCGTTCTCGGCGCCGATAGGATTGGCGACAATGTCACGATCCTGCAGGGGGTGACTTTGGGTACGGCAGAGCCGGATAATGGGTTTATGGTTGCACTGCGACCGATCATCGGCAACCACGTTGTCCTGGGTGCGGGGGCCAAAGTAATTGGTCGTATTACCATCGGCGATTACGCCAAAATCGGTGCCAATGCCGTGGTCCTGCAGGATGTTCCTCCATATGCAATTGCGGTTGGGGTGCCGGCCAGGATCATCCTTCGTACTGGACCAGACAATCTCCAGGAAAAAAATTGCCCCGACTTTCTTTAAGCGCCTCGCTGGTGCTTTATAAAACCGATTTTGCAACGCTCAGACGTACGCTTCTTGCCTTGCAGGAGTCGGGACGTGTAGCCAAGGGGGAATACGATCTGAGGCTGGAGTTGACCCTCGTCGATAACTCCTGTGACCCTGACTTGCACGATCAGTTGGGAATGTGGCTTGAGGCACTACGGACCGCGATGCCTGACTGGGCGGTGCATTTGTTGCTGTCGCCTGGCAATGTTGGGTACGGTCGGGGAAATAACCTCGTCATTGAGCAGATTCATTCCGACTATCACCTGGTTGTTAATCCGGATCTTTTCGTGGCGCCAGAAGCTTTGCGGGAAGCATTGCGGTTTTTAGAAGATCATCCTGATACCGGGCTGCTGACGCCGGCCGTGTTTGGTGAAGATGGTCAGCGACACTATTTGTGCAAGCGCCATCCGACTTTGCTCGTGATGTTTTTACGAAGCTTTGCCCCGAAATGGTTTCAATCATGGTTTAAGCCGACGCTTGCCGAGTTTGAAATGCGCGATTGTGACTATGAGAAACCTATCTTCGATGTGGAGTACCCTTCTGGTGCCTGCATGTTTTTTCGCACCAACGTGTTGCAGAAGATCAAGGGCTTTGATCCGGACTACTTTCTTCACTACGAAGACGCCGACATAGGGCGCAGGGCGTTACAGGTCGCACGAGTCATCTATGTTCCAACGGTAAAGGTTGTCCACAAATGGGCACGGGACACTCACCGATCTTGGGTATCTCGGCTTGTAACCGTTCGCTCTGGATTGCTTTACTGGCGCAAATGGGGCGGTGTGTTCAGCAGCAATCCGGATGGCGCAAAGCTGTATCACGCCGCAAGCTCGCCGCGTACTTCACCCGTAACTACGGCTGGCGTCTATGCAGATTCAGTGCGGACTGTGATGGTGACAGGTGCTAATGGATTTATAGGAAAAGCGGTTTGCGCCGACTTGCCTTTAAGAGGCTACCGCGTACTTGGCGTGGTACGTCACAACACGCGAACGGATCTGCCGCATGGCACCGAATGCGTGTCCATGAAGGAAATCAATGAGGATACCCTTTGGTCGGACGTCCTGACCGGGGTGGACAGCATTGTTCATCTTGCCGCTCGAGTGCACCTGATGCACGAAACAGCAGCAGATCCTCTGACTGAATTTCGACGCACCAACGTGACCTTGACCCTGAATCTTGCGCGGCAGGCGTCTGCAGCAGGTGTACGGCGATTTGTTTTTATCAGCTCCATTAAGGTCAACGGCGAGGTGACGCCTGCAGGGCAACCCTTCAATGCTGAAGACCAGCCACACCCAACAGACCCATACGGTGTTTCGAAATACGAGGCCGAGCAGGGGTTGCTAAATATTGCTGCAGAAACAGGCATGGAGGTCGTGATCATCCGGCCCGTGCTGGTCTATGGGTTGGGTGTCAAGGCCAACTTTCATTCGATGATGCACTGGCTTCTCAAAGGTGTCCCTCTACCTTTGGGGGCATTGTCTAACCGGCGCAGCCTGGTAGCGCTAGACAACCTGGCAGACCTGATTGCCACCTGCTTGCAGCACGCTGATGCAGCCAACCAAATTTTCCTGGCCAGTGACGGCGAGGATCTGTCGATCTCCGGTTTGCTGCGTCGTATGGGTGTAGCACTTGGCAGGTCAGTTTGGCTGATCCCGGTGCCTGTGATGGTGCTCAGGGCCGGAGCCCGGCTTGTTCGGCGGGAAGCTGTAGTGCAACGCCTTTCAGATTCGCTGCAGGTGGATATCTCAAAAACAAAGCGCGTTCTGGGATGGAATCCGCCTGTGCGAGTCGATGACGCGCTGAGGGAAACAGCGCGCTACTTTCGGCAGGCACCCGCTGATGAGTGAGGCGATCCCTGCAGTGTTTATGACAGGGCGGACCAGCATGATAGGGCCGCTGCTGATTCCTCTGTTGCAAAAGCAGGGACTGCAGATCCATGCTTTGGGGCGCAAACTGCCTGATGAGGGCAAGCAGCAACCAGGAGTGGGATGGATACGGCTCGATTTGACGGACCCACAAAACATCATGCCTGATGTGTCCGCTGATACCCTTATTCACACTGCTAGTCTCTGGTTGTTGCCCGGATGGCTGGAGAAATTTTACGCACATGGCGTGAGGCGGGTCATTGCGTTCAGTTCCACGAGCCGGTTCACCAAGCGAGCGTCAGCAAGTGGTTATGAGCAGGAGGTTGTGACGAAGTTGATCGCGGCCGAGGAACATATCGCAGCGGAGTGCGAGAGGCTGGGCATCGCTTGGACGATTTTCCGCCCCACCCTGATTTACGGTGGTGTTGGCGATGATCGTAATGTTGCTGACATTGCCAGGTTTATTCAAAAATTCGGATTTTTCCCCCTGTTTGGCAGTGCCAGCGGCGCTCGGCAACCCGTGAATGCCGCTGACCTTGCCAAAGCTTGCTTGCAAAGCCTGTCGGCCCCCACGACTTATAACAAGGCATACAACCTCAGCGGTGGTGAAACGCTGGCATATGTCGAGATGGTTAGGTTGATATTTCATACTCTGGGTCGGCGCCCCCGGTTTTTCCGTATTCCCATCGCAGTATTCAGGGGTGCGGTTGGCCTGGCACGTTTGCACCCGAGGTTTGCGCATCTAACACCTGAAATGGCCTTGCGAATGCAATCCGACCTGGTGTTTGATCATGCTGATGCCACGCAGGATTTTGGCTACGAGCCTGGGGGGTTTGACCCCGCTTACCTAAAGAGGCTGCTCTGACAATGTGCAGACATAGTGTGAACGCTAGCGTATGCTGCACAATTGGCGCATTGCCCCATTTTCCGCAATTTGACTATGATCGACACTTCCCTGACGGACCCTGACCTCTCACACGTGGGCCCGCGCGACAAGGCGGAAATCCTCGCCCAAGCGCTACCATACATCCGCAAGTTCCATGGCAAGACCATGGTCATCAAATATGGCGGTAACGCCATGACGGATCCTGCGCTGCAGGCCGACTTTGCTGAAGATGTGGTTTTGCTCAAGCTGGTGGGCATGAACCCGGTGGTGGTGCATGGTGGTGGCCCGCAGATTGAGACTGCACTAAATCGCCTTGGCAAAAAAGGTGAGTTCATTCAGGGCATGCGGGTCACCGATGAAGAAACCATGGAAGTGGTCGAATGGGTTCTGGCGGGGCAGGTGCAGCAGGATATCGTCGGCCTGATCAACCAGGCGGGCGGCAAGGCAGTCGGTCTGACGGGCCGCGATGGCGGTTTGATACGTGCCCAGAAGCTCAAGATGGTGGACAACAAGGACCCGTCGAAGGAACATGATGTGGGTTTTGTCGGCGATATCGTCTCCATTGATCCCAGCGTAGTCAAGGCGTTGCAGGACGACGCTTTCATTCCCGTTATTAGCCCTATCGGTTTTGGTGAAGCAAATGAAAGCTACAACATCAACGCTGATGTGGTGGCCGGCAAGCTGGCCACGGTGCTCAAGGCCGAAAAGCTGGTTTTGTTGACCAATACGCCGGGGGTATTGGATAAGGCCGGCAACCTGCTCACCGACCTCACGGCACGCGAGATCGATGACCTCTTTGCAGACGGCACCATCTCCGGCGGCATGCTGCCCAAAATCGCCGGTGCTCTGGATGCTGCCAAGAGCGGCGTCAACTCCGTCCACATCATTGATGGTCGTGTGCCGCATGCCATGCTGCTGGAGATCCTGACCGAGCAGGCTTTCGGCACCATGATTCGCTCACATTGACGGTCTGGCCGTGTAAAGCCGGCCTTGGTGCAGCCCCCGATTTCTGACAAATGCCTGTCGGACTCCGGCCGGCTGGTGTATTCCCGTATCAGCCTCACAACGTCAACCCCCTATGCTCACGCTCTATGCGACTCCTCCTGGTTGAAGACGATGTGATGGTGGCCAGCGGCATCAAGCTGGGTCTGACCGACGCCGGCTATGCTGTGGACTGGGTCGGCAGCGCGGAGCGCGCAGAAGAGGTGCTCCTCAAGGAAACCTTTGATGCCGCCATTATCGACATCGGCCTGCCCAAGGTTGATGGTCTGGAGCTCACCCGGCGCCTGCGAACCAGCGGTCTGGCGATGCCGGTTCTCATACTGACGGCACGTGATGCCCTGCAGGACCGCGTCCAGGGGCTTGACCTTGGCGCAGACGATTACATGGTCAAGCCTTTTGAATTGCCGGAATTGCTGGCTCGGCTGCGTGCATTGCTGCGGCGTTCGCAGGCGGCCACCAGCGCTACGCTCAGTTTTGGCGCGCTGGAGCTGGACTCGGCCAAACGTGAGGCGCGCGCGGGCGGCCAGTTGATGGAACTCGGCCCGCGTGAATGGACGGTGATGGAATACCTGCTCATCAACGCCCCCAAGCCAGCCAGCAAAGACAAATTGTTGCAGGCCCTGACCGGCTGGGACAAGGAAATCACGCCCAACGCCATCGAGGTGTATATCTCCCGTTTGCGCAGCAAGCTGGAGCCACATGGCATTGCGGTGCGGTCTATTCGCGGCTTTGGCTACCGTCTTGAGCTGGTAGCGCCCCTGTCCATTCCCGGGGCTGAATAAGCCGCCGCCAGCAAGGCGTCCATGACTCCATCTGGCCAGACCTGGGTTACCCGCCTCCAGAAGCTTTTTCACATTCGAACGGTGACCGCAGCTGGCAGCCGCCTGGTGCCTGCCGCCATGAAGTCCGGGTTGCAGCGCAGGCTTTTACTGCTCCTGCTTTTACCGCTGGGTATTTTTGCGATGGTGAGCGTCTACTTCGACTATCAGACCGCCGGTAACGTCGCCCAGCAAAAAGACCAGCAGTTGCGGCGCCTGATTCCACTACTGGCCGATTCAGTACTTGCACCCGGGACGGCGCAGGAAGGTGCGCCGCTTCTCCTTCTTGCTCCTGAGCTTGAGGAGTTCATGAAAAACAGGGTGGGTTCTGCTGGCTTCCGGATATCCGATTCCGCCGGTGGCTTTCTTGTCGGGGAATCCTGGATCGCGGGCGTCATTCCGGCAACCTATGAGCCCGAGTTCCAGAGCGTGGAAGAAGACGGCATCACTTACCGTATCGTCGCGCAGCGCGTGGAAACGGCGGCTGGCGAGCTGATACTGCAGCTGGCAGACGGCTCCGATGCACGCCAGCAATGGGTGCGCTCAGTATGGCTCAAGGTGCTTCTGCCCAATCTGGTACTTGTCATCGTTGCCGGTTTTGCGGTGAACTGGGCTGTCACGCGGGCGCTCAGGCCGCTGATTGAGCTCACCGATGCTGTTGAGCGGCGCAGCCCCCGCGACCTGAGTGCCATCGATCCGCTTGTCACCCCAGTGGAAGTGCAACCGTTGGTGAGCGCCCTTAACCGGCTGTTCGGGCTGGTGAACGCTCAGGCAGAAAGCCAGCGCCGTTTTGTGGCTGATGCTGCTCACCAGTTGCGAACGCCGCTGGCCGGTCTGCAGGCACAGGTGGAAGCGTGGGCCCAGCAGGCGCGTGTGGCTCAGGGCAAAGGCCAGGATGTTGGCGCGGCGGCCGTGACCCTGCCTGCGGAAAAAATCCTCCGCCTGCGGGCAGCTACTTGGCGCACGTCGCAGTTGGCCAATCAGCTGCTGGCCCTGTCGCGCGCAGATGCTTCAACAGCTGCAGCCCAGCCCATGCAGCGCGTTGACCTGAAGGATTTGTGCGAGTCCATCCTGGCTCTCCATCTGGATGCCGCAACGGCCAAAGGCATTGACCTGGGGCTGGATGCAAAACCGGCGCAAGCCAACGCCTATGAGTGGCTTTTGCGCGAGCTGATGAACAACCTGGTGGACAACGCTGTCAAATACACACCAGCTGGAGGGACGGTCACCATTCGCTGCGGCCCGCTTGATCCCTCCGGCCCTGGCCCTGCATATTCATCCGGCCGGGATTGTGGCGTTTTTGTGGAGGTGGAGGACGATGGTCCTGGCATTGCGCCTGAAGAACGCGGCAGGGCTGTACAGCGGTTTTACAGGGTTCTTGGGACTGCCGGCGAAGGCAATGGACTTGGGCTGGCGATTGCCGATGAAATCGCCCGGGTGCACCGTTCCCAGCTTGAACTTTGTGACGCCCGCCAGCGCTTGGGCATCTCCAGGGGGTTGAAAGTCCGCCTGCGCCTGTAATGCGAAAGTGCCAAGATCGCGCGGGCAGCCCGCGGCTTGATGCGCGACCCGGTGTTACCGGATTGTTCTTTTTACCCCACGTGCTATGCGCAACCGGGGTCGTCCCCGAGTGAAATCGGCAGGTCGCTGTGCGAGAATGATTTGCAACGATACGCGGTTTTTTGAAACAAACTTCCCCAACCTGAATACCTATGTCCGACCTGACGCTTGATGCCGAACAGAGCCCCGATGCCCCGTCCGCCGCCGTCGACGCGCCGGTTCGCAAAAGGCCCAAGCCAGGTGAGCGGAGGGTGCAGATTCTGCAGGCACTGGCGACGATGCTTGAGCAGCCTGGCGCGGAGCGCGTCACAACATCTGCCCTGGCCGGCAAGCTTGAGGTAAGTGAGGCCGCACTTTACCGACACTTCGCCAGCAAGGCGCAAATGTTTGAAGGGCTGATCGAGTTCATTGAGCAGAGTGTTTTCACCTTGGTCAACCAGATTGGTGAACGTGAAGCCGACCCGGCCTTGCGCACCCGCAAGCTGGTGCTGATGGTGCTTCAGTTTGGCGAAAAAAACCCGGGCATGACCCGTGTGATGGTTGGCGATGCGCTGGTCTTTGAGAACGACCGGTTGCAGGAACGCATGAACCAGTTCTTTGACAAACTCGAATCCAGCCTCAAGCAAAGCCTTCGTGATGCAGCCGCAGCCAGCGGTGCTGCCACGCCTACCGTCGATGCACAGGTCAGGGCCTCGGTCATTGTCTCCTTTATGGTCGGCCGCCTGCAGCGTTTTGCCCGTTCTGGCTTCAAACGCCTGCCATCCGAGCATCTGGACGCCAGCCTGGCCACCATCCTGTCCTGACCTCGCGCGCCGGTTTGCCGGCGCGGCAAGGGTGTGCCGCGCGGCGCTGCCAGATGTGGGCTGCCGAATACCTTAAATTCCAACCAGAAAAACCAAGGAGCATCATGAAACTCGTTCGTTATGGCAAGCCCGGAAAAGAAAAACCAGGCCTGATCGACGCCGCTGGCAAACTGCGCGACCTGAGCGGTCACGTCAAGGATTTGGGCCCCGCAGAACTGAGCCCCGCCTCGCTCGCCAAACTGGCCAAGGTCAAGACCGACAAGCTGCCGCTGGTCAAAGGCTCCCCGCGCATGGGATGCCCTGTCACCGGTTCGCGCAAGTTTGTGGCCATCGGCCTGAACTACGCAGACCACGCTGCCGAGTCCGGGCTGCCGTTGCCGAAAGAGCCGGTGATTTTCATGAAGCCCACGAGTTGCATCCAGGGGCCGGACGACAACGTCATGCTGCCCAAGGGTTCGGTCAAGGGTGACTGGGAAATCGAGCTCGGCCTCGTCATAGGCACGCGAGCCCGTTATGTCTCGCAAAAAGACGCCTTGAGCCATGTTGCCGGCTATTGCGTCATCAACGACGTGAGTGAGCGCGAGTTTCAGATTGAGCGCGGCGGCACCTGGGACAAGGGCAAAGGCTGCGACACCTTCGGCCCCATCGGCCCCTGGCTGGTCACCAGTGACGAGGTACCCAACCCGCAAAAGCTCGACATGTGGCTGGACCTTAATGGCGAGCGCATGCAGACCGGCTCCACCAAAACCATGATTTTCAGCGTCGCCAAAATCGTGAGTTACGTCAGTCAGTTCATGACGCTGGAGCCTGGCGACATCATCACCACCGGCACGCCGCCGGGCGTGGGCATGGGCAAAAAGAGGGACGGGAAGCCTTCACCCATCTTCCTGAAAAAGGGCGATGTCATGACAGCCGGCATCACCGGCCTGGGTGACCAGCGTCAGCTGGTCGTTCCTTTCAAGCTGTAAAAAGCATCCTGAAACCCGTGAGCAGCAGCTCATGGGTTTCCAAGGGTTAACCCGCGACCCGCCTAGAGCGCGGACCCTATAAACCCCTTTTTTGTTGAAGTAAATGACTTGACGGGCAGTAATTTGCTGCAAAATAGAACGACCGTTCGTTTTATTTTATTCATGTCTGGATCGTCATGTCCGTCACTGACCTGTCCGCCAAAGCCGCCCGCTCCCCATCAAGGGAAAGCCGCGATAGCCGTGAAGTGCAGTCTGGCTCCCCGGCCATGCACAAGGGCCAGCAAACCAAGGCCGCCATCGTCGATGCCGCGCTTGGCCTGGCCACCCAGATAGGGCTGGAAGGCCTCAGCATCGGTGCGCTGGCCGAGGTCATGCACATGAGCAAGTCCGGCGTGTTTGCCCACTTCGGCTCGCGTGAAGAACTGCAGATTTCCGTCATCCGCGAATACCACACCCGTTTTGAAGAAGAAGTTTTTTACCCTGCACTGAGGCAGCCGCGCGGCCTGCCGCGTTTGCAGGCACTGTTTCAGAACTGGATGGTGCGCACCTCGACAGAAATCGATTCAGGCTGCCTCTATATAGGCGGTGCTGTCGAATTTGACGACAGGCCGGGTCCGGTGCGTGATGCGCTCGCTGGTTCTGTGCAAACCTGGCTGGCAGCCATGTACCGCGCTGTCGTTCAGGCCAAGGAAACCGGTCACCTGCGTGCCGACGCCGAAGAGCACCAGATGGCTTTTGAAATCCACGGCCTGATCCTCGCCCTGCATTACGAAGCCCGTTTCCTCAAGACGCCTGGGTCCATGGACCGCGCCAATGCAGGCTTCGTGAACATCATCAAACGTTATGGCAACGAGGCAGCCTTGCCCTCTGTTGTCGCTACCAAATCAACCAAAGCATCCAAGGAGTAAACATGCCCATCTACAACCCGCCGCTTCGCGACATGCAGTTCGTCATGCACGAAGTACTGAAGGTCACCGATGAATTCAAGGCCATGCCCAAGCATGCCGATGTGGATGTGGACACCATCAACGCGGTGCTCGAGGAAGCCGGCAAGTTTGCCTCGCAGGTGACCTTTCCATTGAACATCAGCGGTGACGAAGAGGGTTGCACGCTCGACAAGACCACGCGTGAAGTCACGCCGCCCAAAGGTTTCAAGGATGCCTACAAACAGTACGTTGAAGGTGGCTGGGCGGCATTGAGCTGCGACCCGGAATACGGCGGCCAGGGACTGCCGTTTGTGCTGAACCAGTGCCTGTATGAAATGCTCAACTCGGCCAACCAGGCGTGGACCATGTACCCCGGTCTGTCGCACGGCGCGTATGAAGCCCTGCATGCACACGGCACCGACGAGCAGAAAAAACTCTACCTGCCCAAGCTCACTAGCGGCGAATGGACGGGCACCATGTGCCTGACTGAACCGCATTGCGGCACCGACCTGGGCCTGCTGCGTACCAAAGCAGAACCGCAACCCGACGGCACCTACAGGCTCACCGGCAACAAGATTTTCATCAGCGCCGGTGAACACGACATGGCCGACAACATCGTGCACCTGGTGCTGGCCCGTTTGCCGGACGCACCCCAAGGCAGCAAGGGCATCAGCCTGTTTGCCGTGCCCAAGTTCAACGTCTCGGCCGACGGCAGCATAGGCTCACGCAACGGCATTTACTGCGGTGGGCTGGAGCACAAGATGGGCATTCACGGCAACGCCACCTGCCAGATGGTGCTGGAAGACGCCGTCGGCACCATGGTCGGCGCGCCCAACAAGGGCCTGGCCGCGATGTTTGTGATGATGAACGCCGCACGCCTCGGCGTTGGCAACCAGTCGCTGGGATTGACCGAGGTGGCTTACCAGAATGCGCTGGCCTACGCCAAGGACCGCATCCAGATGCGCTCGCTTTCCGGTGTGAAAGCCAAAGACAAACCAGCCGACCCCATCATCGTGCACCCGGATGTGCGCAAGATGCTGCTGACCGCCAAGGCCTATGCCGAAGGCGGCCGTGCGCTGGCTGTGTATTGCACGGTTCTGCTCGACAAGGAACTGCACCACCCCGATGAAAAAGTGCGGAAAGACTCCGCCGAAATCGTTGCCTTGCTCACGCCCATCGTCAAGGCCTTCCTGACCGACAACGGCCACATCGCCACCAACGCCTGCATGCAGGTCTTCGGCGGCCACGGCTTCATCAAGGAATGGGGCATGGAGCAGTTCGTGCGCGACAACCGCATCAACATGATCTATGAAGGCACCAACACCATCCAGTCGCTGGACCTGCTGGGCCGCAAGATTCTCGGCAATAACGGTGCGACGCTCAAGAAGTTTGGCAAGATCATTGGTGCGCTGATCGCCGAGGAAGGCGTCAATGAAAAGATGGCCGAGTTCATCAACCCGCTGGCTTACCTCGCGGACCAGATGACCAAGTTCACCACCGAACTCGGCTTCAAGGGTTTCCAGAACCCGGACGAAGTGGGGGCTGCAGCTGTGGACTACCTGCGCGTGGCCGGCCACCTGGTGTTTGGTTATTTCTGGGCCCGCATGGCACAAACCGCGCTGCGTGAAATCGCTGCCGGCAACACCGACAAGTTCTATGTCGCCAAGCTGCAGACCGCACGCTTTTATTTCTCGAAGCTCTTCCCCGAGACCGCAACGCTGATGCGCACTGCGCGCGCCGGTAGCAAGTCCCTGATGGAAACCGACGAAGCACTGGCTTGACTCACCCCGCCTGCGTCTCACTTTGTGTAGACGCATCCCCCCTTCCAGGGGCGACAGCTGTGGCCCGGCAGAGCCGGTTCCACGCTGTCACTGGCAGGGGCCCGACAGATAGGTTATTGAAAAGGAATAGAACATGTCCCGATTCCAGGTAAAAAAAGTCGCGGTACTCGGTGCCGGTGTGATGGGCGCACAAATCGCCGCGCATCTCGTCAACCTCAAGGTGCCGGTGGTTCTGTTTGACCTGCCTGCAAAAGAAGGCCCGAAGAACGGCATTGTCATCAAGGCCATTGAAGGCCTGAAAAAGCTCAAGCCTGCGCCACTGGGTGTGCCTGAAGATGCGGCGCTGATCCAGCAGGCCAACTACGAAGAGAACATGGATGTGCTCAGGGAGTGCGACCTCATCATCGAGGCCATCGCAGAGCGCATGGACTGGAAGACCGACCTGTATCACAAGATCGCGCCCTTCATCGCTGAAGGCGCCATTGTGGCCAGCAACACCTCGGGCCTGTCGATTACCAAACTGAGCGAGGCGCTGCCCGAATCCATCAAGCCACGTTTCTGCGGCATCCACTTTTTCAACCCGCCGCGCTATATGACGCTGGTTGAACTGATCAACACGCCGACCACCGAGCCCAAAGTGCTCGATGATCTCGAAGCGTTTGTCACCAGCGCGCTCGGCAAGGGTGTGATCCGCGCACACGACACGCCCAACTTCATCGCCAACCGCGTCGGCATCGCAGGCATGCTGGCCATCATCAAACAGACCGAAGCCTTCGGCCTGACCTATGACGTGGTCGATGACCTGACCGGCAAAAAGCTGGGGCGCGCCAGTTCGGGCACTTTCCGTACGGCCGACGTGGTGGGGCTGGACACCATGGCCCACGTCATCAAGACTTTGCAGGACAACCTCGGCCCCGAAAAAACGCCTGATCCGTTCTCTGACATGTACGGCACGCCGCCCGTGCTGGCCAAATTGCTCGAATCCAAAAGCCTGGGCCAGAAGACCGGCGCAGGTTTTTACAAGAAGGTCGGCCGCGACATCATGCGCCTTGACCCGGAGAGCATGGAATACGTCGCCGGTGGCGCCAAGGCCAATGAAGTTGTGGGCCGTATGCTCAAAAAACCTGCGGGCGAGCGGCTCAAGCTGCTGCGCGAAGCCGAAGGTGCTGAAGCGCGCTTTCTCTGGGCCATCCTTCGCGACCAGTTCCACTATGCAGCCGTGCACCTTGAAAGCATTGCCGAAACCGCACGCGACATTGACTTTGCCATGCGCTGGGGCTTTGGTGCCAAACAGGGCCCGTTTGAACTCTGGCAACAGGCCGGCTGGAAGCAGGTCGCCGAATGGATCAAGGAAGATATTGATTCCGGCAAGGCGATCTCCAAAGCGCCGCTGCCTGACTGGGTGTTCAAAGGCCCGGTGGCCGACGCCGGCGGCGTGCACACCGCTGAAGGCTCATGGAGCGCATCAGCCAAAAAATTCATTCCCCGCCGCAAGCTGCCAGTTTATGAACGCCAGTTCTTCCCCGAAGACGTGCTGGGCTCCAAAGCTGCAGACTTCGCCACCGCAGGCGCCACGCTGCATGAGGATGACGCCATCCGCCTGTGGACATTGCCGGCCCCGAATGACGATGTGCTGATTGCCAGCATCAAGACCAAGATGCACGCCATCAGCCCGGACGTGGCCGAAGGTCTGGCGATGGCGGTTGACCTTGCGGAGAAGAGCTACAAGGGTGTGGTCATCTGGTCCAACGACGAGATGTTTTCTGCCGGGGCTGACCTGCAGGGCATGCTGCCAGCCTTCATGGCGGGTGGTGTGAAGATGATCGAAGGCATTGAGGCGGAGCTGCAGCAGGTCATGCTCAAGCTGCGTTATTCGACCGTGCCCGTGGTGTCTGCCGTGCGCGGCCTGGCCCTGGGCGGCGGCTGCGAAATGGCGGTGTATTCGGCCA